>NZ_JBFNXQ010000028.1:0-51386 GCF_041018925.1 Geodermatophilus maliterrae | reverse complement strand
TGGGCCGAGCTCGGCGGCTGGCGCACGGCCGCCGCCCTGCCCGCCCCGGACCCGGCGGTCGCCCCGCTCCTGGCCGAGCCGGCGCTCGCCACCACCGCCGAGGCCTACCTCGACGCCGCCGGCAGCGTGGCCCGGACGGCGACGGCGCTGGGCATCCACCGGCAGACGCTGTACCACCGCCTGGGCCGGATCACCGCCCTGACCGGCCTGGACCTCGCCGACGGCGACACCCGGCTGCTGGTGCACGCCTCGCTCCGACGCGCGCGGCTGCCCTGACCGGCGTCCCACACGGAACCGGGCGGTCCGCTCGGGCGCGACGCCGTCCGGAGGGTGACCTACCCTCGGGGTGCTGATGGCTGCGGGAGGAGAGGCGTTGCCTCGAGACGCGGGCGGAGCCGGCGACGTCCTCCGGGACCTGCGCACGGCCACCGCCGAGGAGCACGACCGGGTCGAGTCCACCCTCGACCTGATGGACCCCCAGCTCGACCGCGACCGGCTGGTCGGCGTCCTGGGGCGCCTGCACGCCTTCTGGCTGGTGGCCGAGGCCGGCCTGGACGCCTGGGCCCGCCGCCGCCCGGAGGACGCCGCCGCCCTCGACTGGGACCGGCGCCGCCGCGCCGCGCTCTACGCCGCCGACCTGCGCGCCCTCGGCGCCGACCCCGAGCCGGCCGGGCAGCCCCTCCTGCCCGACGTGCACGACACCGACGAGGCGATCGGGCGGCTCTACGTGCTGGAGGGCTCGACCCTCGGCGGCACCTTCATCGACCGTCACCTCGCCACGCTGCCCGGGCTGGCAGGCGGCCCCCGGCTGCGCTGCTTCAGCCCCTACGGCGCCGACACCGGCGCGATGTGGCACGCCTTCCGGCGGGTCACCCGCGAGCACGTGGCCGGCCCCGGGGACGCCGGGCGGGTCGTCGCCGCGGCGCGCACCACCTTCGCCGTCCTCGCCGACTGGTGCCACCCGGCCGCCCGGCCGCAGGGCGTCCGCGCGTGACGGACGTCAGGTCGGACGTCCCGGCGGGAGCCGGGCCCGACGTCGCCTGGCTGGCGCCGGGGACGCCGGTCGACCTGGACAACTGCGCCCGCGAGCCGATCCACGTCCCGGGCAGCATCCAGCCGCGGGGCGTGCTGCTCGCCGTCAGCGAGCCCGACCTGGTCGTCGTCCAGGCATCGGAGAACCTCGCCGAGCTGACCGGCGTCGGCTGGTCCGACGCGCTGGGCCGCCCCCTGGCCGAGGTGCTGGGGGTGGCGCAGACCGGGGCCGTCGTCCGCTCGGCCAGCGCCTTCGGCGACCTGCGCGAGCGCAACCCCGTGGAGATCACCCTCGACGTCGGCGGGGACCCGGTGCCGGTCGACGCGATCCTGCACCGCGCGGTGCTGACCGGCGCCCGCGACGAGCACGGCCAGCCCGAGCCGGGCGCGCCGCCGGTGACCAACCTGGTGGTGGAGCTGGAGCCGGCGCGCGGACCGCGGCCGTTCTCCTTCCCGAACACCTACCAGGCGGTGCGCAGCACGGTCACCGAGCTCAACCGCGCCGCGACCCTGCAGGACCTCTACGACGTCACCGCCCGGGCGGTGCGCGGCCTCACCGGCTTCGACCGCGTGATGGTCTACCGCTACGACGCCGACTACAACGGTGAGGTCGTGGCCGAGGCGAAGGCCGAGCACCTCAACTCCTTCCTCGGGCTGCACTACCCCGCCTCGGACATCCCGGCGCAGGCCCGGGCGCTGTACGAGAAGAACTGGCTGCGGCTGATCTCCGACGTCGACTACGTCCCGAGCCCCGTCCACCCGGCCGCCCACCCCGCCACCGGCCGGCCGCTGGACCTGACCTACGCCACGCTGCGCAGCGTCTCGCCGGTGCACGTCGAGTACCTGCACAACATGGGCGTGCGCGCCTCGATGTCGATCTCCCTGCTGCGCGAGGACGAGCTGTGGGGGCTCATCGCCTGCCACCACTACTCGGGCCCGCACGCCCCGCCGTTCGCCACCCGGGCGGCCGCGGAGTTCCTCGGCTCGACGCTGTCCCTGCGGCTGGTCGACCGCACCGCCGAGGACGAGGTGCACCGGGCGCTGCAGGTGCGCTCGACGCTGGCGTGGCTGACGTCGGCCACGCTCGACGAGGACCGCCCGCTGGCCGACACGCTGCTCGGCAGCACCAGCCTCCTCGACGTCCTGCCCGCCGACGGCGTGACCGTGTCGCTGCAGGGCGGGACCGGCAGCAAGGGCGACGCGCTGCCGCCGGAGCTGGTCGAGGCGCTGGTCGGCTGGGCCGCGGCACGGGGCGGCGAGGTCGTGGCCACCGACTCCCTGCGCCGCGACGCCCCGGAGCTCGACGTGCCGGTCGACGTCGCCTGCGGTGTGCTGGTGCTGCCGCTGCCGGAGGGCCAGCACGTGCTGTGGCACCGCCGGGAGACGGTGCACTCCGTCGACTGGGGCGGCGACCCGCACAACAAGGCGATCGCCGAGCGTGAGGGCGACGGCGTCCGGCTCAGCCCGCGCAAGAGCTTCGACCGGTGGCGCGAGACGGTCCGCCACCGCTCCCGGCCGTGGACGCCGCAGGAGCGCTCCGAGGTCGCGCAGCTGCGCACCCACCTGCTCGAGGCGCTCTACGCCCGCTCGCGCCGCATCGTGCGCGCGGCGGAGACCCTGCAGCGCAGCCTGCTGTCCGACCCCCCGGAGCCCGAGCACCTGGAGATGGCGGTGCGCTACGTGCCCGCCACGCGCGAGGCCCAGGTGGGCGGCGACTGGTACGACGTCTTCGTCCAGCCCGACGGCTCGACGGTGCTGGTCATCGGCGACGTCGTCGGCCACGACACCGAGGCCGCGGCCTGCATGGCCCAGCTGCGCGGGCTGCTGCGCGGCATCGCCTTCGACAACGCCGAGGGCCCGGCCCGGGTGCTCGCCCGCCTCGACGGCGCGATCGAAGGGCTGGGGCTGGGGGCGTTGGCCACCGTGCTGGTCGGCCGCCTGGAGCAGACGCCGGAGGAGCGCGCCGCCGGGGTGACCCGGATGCGCTGGGCCAGCGCCGGGCACCTGCCGCCGCTGGTCGTGGGCCCGGACGGCGCGCTGCAGGCGCTCAGCGCGCCACGGCCGGGGATGCTGCTCGGGGCGGACCCCCACGCGGCGCGCACCGACCAGGTGACGGTGCTGCACCGCGGCTCGACCGTGCTGCTCTACACCGACGGGCTGGTCGAGCGCCGGGAGTCCGGCTTCGACGACGGCGTCGCCCGGCTGGGGCAGGCGCTGGCCGAGCTGCGCGACCGCCCGGTCGAGGAGGTGTGCGACGAGGTCCTCGAGCGGATGGTCCCCGACGGCGCGGAGGACGACGTCGCGCTCGTCGCCGTCCGCCTGCTCCCGCGCGACTGACGAGCGCCTCTCCCGGCGGCCCCCTGCAGGGCCCCACCGCGAGCCTGCGAGTGGTGGGGGGCAGGGGGGTCCTTCCTCAGCCCTCGGTCGGGTCGCGGTCGGAGAACTCCGCGGTGAGGCCGTCGTCCTGCCCGCCGCCCTCGGCGGGCAGCGGCGCCTCGTCCTCGGCCGCCCGGAGCTCCGCGTCGCCGGCGTCGGGCGCCCCGTCCACGCCGCGTTCCAGCTCGGCGAGCAGGCGCTCCTCGTCGGGACGCAGGTCACCGCTGCCGAGGTGCTCCCCCGGCTCGCCGGCGTCGGAGCCGGAGGCCATGCCGCTGTCGGGCAGGTCGGGGTCGGTCACGGGAGGCTCCTCAGCGCGGGAAGTTCGGTTCGAGACGCGGCACGATCTGCATCTCGGGGACGAAGGCCGCCGGGTGCAGCAGCAGCAGCGTGCGCACGGTGTCGGCCACCGCCGACGGCGGCATCATCAGGTGGGAGGGGATGCCCCACTGCTCCATCATCGGGGTGTCCATGGCCGCCGGGATGACGCTCTGCACCCGGCAGGGGAAGGGCCGCTCCGAGCCGTCGGGGAGCGTCACGGCCTTCTCCCGCAGCTCCCGCTGGATGCACCGGGTGGCGTTGAGGAAGCCGGCCTTGGACCCGTTGTAGGCGATCGCGCCGCTGCCCGAGGTGATCGCCGACAGCGACACGACGTGCACGACGTCGGCCGTGCGCCCCTCGGGCAGGTCCTGCACCCGCTTCACGAACTCGCTGGTGAGGAACACCGGCCCCTCGCAGTTGACCGCCATGACCCGCCGGTAGTCGTCGAGGTCGATGTCGGTGACGTAGCCGGGGCGGTCGATGCCGGCCACGTTGACCAGGACGTCGAAGGCGTCACCGTGCTGCTCGAACAGCGAGGCGACGACCGCGCGGCGGCTCCCGTCGTCGGTCACGTCGAGCGAGACGACCTCGGCGCTGCCCCCGGCGTCGGTCACCAGGTCGCGGGTCCGCGCGCTGCCGTCGGCGTCGATGTCGGCGACGACGACGTGCGCGCCGGCCTCGGCCAGCGACACGCACGTCGCCCGGCCCAGGCCGCTGGCCCCGCCCGTGACCAGCGCCACGCGGCCCTTCAGCTCCCCTGCCACCTGCTACCTCCGTCCACCGGCCCGGTGCAGGGCCGTGATCACCGTCCGTGCCGACAGCCTCGCCGACACCGCCGCCGCCCGCAGGTCGGAGGCCGTCGGCTCGCCTCCGCGCGGACGGCGGGACCTGGGCGGTCAGGCCGGGGACGACCAGACGTCGGCGAGGGTGACCGTCACCAGCTGCCGGGTCGCGATCAGCTCGAGCAGCCGGTCGAGCACGGTGGTCAGGGCCGGCTGGTTGGCGTGCCCGACGACGATCCCCTGGGCGGTGAACCACGCCTGCGCGGCGGCCACGAGCCCCTCGGCGCCGACCACGCGGCCGTCGTCGAAGGTGCCGTTCCACATCACCGTCGTGGGGTGCCCCAGGTCGGCGGCGATCGCGTCGGTGCGCGCGTCGTGCGACCCGAACGGCGGCCGCCAGAACGGGGTGGCGGGAACGCCGAGCGTGCGGCGCATGAAGTCCTGGTTGCGGCGGAGCTCGTCGGCGACCTCGGCGTCGGACACCGTCGTCACGTCCGGGTGCGACCAGGTGTGGTTGCCGAAGGCGACCTGACCGGACTCGACGAGCGGCCAGAGGTCGCGGGCGTTGTCCCCCCAGGTCCGGTAGGACCCGTTGGGGAAGAAGGTCAGCCGGGTGCCGGTCTCCCTCACCAGGGTGACCAGCGCGGCGACGACCTCGCCGTTGCTGCCGTCGTCGATGGTCAGCGCCAGCTGCGGGCCGGTCCCGGGCAGCCGGTCGACGACGCCGGTCGGGGCCGGGACGGCGACGATCCCGCCGGGCCCGGTGGGGGTGGCCGGGGCCGCCGGCCGGACCGCGGGGGTGCCGGGCGCGGCCAGGTCCACCTCGGCGGCGCCGCGGCCCACGGCGGCACCCGTCAGCCCGGCGGCGAGCAGGAGGAGGAAGCCCCGTCGGTCCACGCGGCGGAACCTAGGTCGGCGTCCCGGCGCGTCCTCGGCAGCGACACCAGGCACCTCGCGCGCCCGCCACGGTCCGTGCCCGTCCCCTCACGACGCCCGAGGTGCCATCAGCACGACAGAGCCACCTCAGGACGACGGGACGAGGCCGGCCTGCTCGATGAGGCGGGCCTGCTCGCGGCACCAGGGCGACCACGCGTCGCCGCCCTCGCCCTCCTGACGACGGCGGAAGGCGGCCCAGTCGAGCAGCTCCCACTCCCCCACCTCGCCGGGGTCGGGGGCGGGCTCACCGGTGAAGCGGCCGAGGTAGACCGGGCAGACCTCGTTCTCGACGACGCCGCGGAACTCCGCGCGGTACCGGTAGCCGGGCAGCGCCGGGCGCAGGTCGGCCACCTGCAGGCCCAGCTCGAAGGAGGCGCGGCGGGCGATCGCGGCGCCGTCGTCCTCGTCGGGGCCGGGGTGGCCGCAGACGGTGTTGGTCCACATGCCGGGGAAGGTCTGCTTGTCCCGGGCGCGGCGGGTGACCAGCAGCCGGCCGGCGTCGTCGAAGAGGTAGGCCGAGAAGGCGCGGTGCAGCGGGGTCTCGCCGTGGTGCACCAGCGGCTTGGGCATCGTGCCGATCGGCGTCCCGTCGTCGTCGACCAGCACGATCAGCTCTGCCGCGGTCACCGTCACCGGACCATCCTCCCCGACGGCCGGTGTTCCGGCACGCGTCCGGCCGGGCAAGGGGCCCCCATGCGACAGTTCCGGCGCGGCGGCCTGGTCTTCGACGTCCGCGACGGCGGACCTCCCGACGGCGAGCCCGTGGTGCTGCTGCACGGCTTCCCGCAGGACTCCTCCGCCTTCGACCGACTCGCGCCGCTGCTGCACGGCGCCGGCCTGCGCACGCTCGCGCCCGACCAGCGCGGCTACAGCCCCGGCGCCCGGCCGCCCGGGCGGTCGGCCTACCGGCTGCGGGAGGTCACCGCCGACGTCCTGGCGCTGCTCGACGAGGCCGGGCTGGAGAGCGCGCACGTGGTCGGCCACGACTGGGGCGGCGCGGTCGCCTGGGCGCTCGGTGCCTGGCACCCCGGCCGGGTGCGCACGCTGACCTCACTGTCCACCCCGCACCCGGCCGCCATGGCGCGCTCGCTGGTGACCAGCGACCAGGCGCTGCGCTCGACCTACATGGCGCTGTTCCAGCTGCCCGTGCTGCCCGAGCGGCTGCTGCTGGCCCGCGACGGCGAGCTGCTGCGGGGGGTGCTGGAGAGCAGCGGACTGCCGGCGGACGCGGTCGCCCGCTACGTCGCCCGCATGCGCGGGCCGGGGGCGCTGTCGGCCGCGCTGGCCTGGTACCGCGCCGTCCCCCTGGCCGCCCGCGACACGGTCGGCCGGGTGACCGTGCCGACGCTGCACGTGTGGAGCACCGGCGACGTCGCCCTCGGCCGCGCCGCGACCGAGCGGACCCGCGACCACGTGGCCGCGCCCTACCGGCTGGAGGTGCTCGAGGGCGTACCGCACTGGATCCCGGAGGTGGCCGCCGAGCGCACCGCCGAGCTGGTCACCGTGCACGTCCGCAGCACGGCCTGAGCCGCGTCAGGGCCGGGAATCTACAGCGGGCACTGCAAGTTCCACGGAGTGGACGGACCACCCGAGCCGAGAGGAGGACACCACGATGACCCTTCCCGTCCGTTCCCCGTCCCGTTCCCCCGCGCCCCGGGACACCTCCTCCTGGGACCCCTTCCGCGAGCTGGAGGACCTCTACGAGCGGGTGAACCGGTTGTGGGCCGAGAGCCTCGGCACCGTCGACCGCTGGGCGCCGCTCGCCGACGTCGAGGAGACCGAGGACGCCTACTCGGTCGAGATCGAGCTGCCGGGGGTCTCCCGGGACGACGTCGACATCCAGCTCGGCGACCGGCAGCTGACCGTCACCGGTGAGGTCAGGCAGAAGGAGCGCACCGGCATCCTGCGCCGCACCACCCGGCGCGTGGGCCGGTTCTCCTACGCCGTGACCCTCCCCGGCGACGTCGACGCCGACGGCGTCACCGCCTCGCTGGCCGACGGCGTGCTGACCGTCCACGTCCCCAAGGCCGAGCAGGCCAGGCCCCGCCGGATCGCCATCACCGGCTGAGTGCCCGACCGGAGCCGTGGGGGTGCGTGCCCGCGCCCTCCGGCTCCGCTCCTCCGACACCGGTGTCAGCGCCGTGCGCGCAGGCCGGAGAACGTGGTGGTGACGAGCGCGTCGGCCAGCGCGTCGGCGGACAGGCTGCCGCCGGGGCGGTACCACTCAGTGAGCGAGTTGACGGTGCCGAACAGCAGCCGGCTGGTGATGGCCGGGTCGACGTCGGGCCGGACGTCCCCCTCGTCCTCGGCGGCGCGCACGAGGTCGGTGACGATGCGGTCGAACTCGCGGCGCCGCCCGAGCGCGGCCTCCTCCACCGGGGAGTTGCCCCGCACCCGGAGCAGCAGCGTGACGAACGGCAGCTCGGCCGCCAGCACCCGCACCGACCCGCGGACGACGTGCTCCAGGCGCCCGATCGCCGGACCGGTGGTCGCCGCGGACTCCCGGGTGACGGCGAACAAGGCGTCGAGGGCACGGTCGAGGGCCAGCCGCAGCAGCTCGACCTTGCTCGGGACGTGGTGGTAGATGGCCGACTTGGTGATGCCGAGCCGCGCCGCGAGCTCGTCCATGCTGGTGGCGTCGTAGCCGCGCTCGTTGAAGACCGCGACGGCGACGTCCAGCAGGGAGTCCAGCGAGTGCCCGGGTCTGCCCCGCCGTCCGGTCGCGGTGCCCGACGGGGTCATGTCCGGTCGCGCAGGTCGTGCAGCCGCTGGAGCTTGCCGACCGAGCGGGCGAGCGTCTCGGGGTCGACCACCTGCACCTCGATGCTGGTGCCCACCGTGTCCTTGACGGCCGTGGCCACCTCCTCCGCGGCGGCGGCCCGGCGCGCCGGCGGGCAGTCCGGACGGGCCTCGATGCGGCAGGTGAGGTGGTCCATCCGGCCCCGGGTGGTCAGCTCCAGGGCGAAGTGCGGCGAGAGCCCGGGGGTGCGCAGCACGACCTCCTCGATCTGGGTGGGGAAGAGGTTCACCCCGCGCAGGATGATCATGTCGTCGGTGCGGCCGGTGATCTTCTCCATGCGGCGCATGGCGGGTCGCGCGCTGCCGGGGAGCAACCGGGTGAGGTCGCGGGTGCGGTACCGGACGACCGGCATGGCCTCCTTGGTCAGCGAGGTGAGGACCAGCTCCCCGACCTCGCCCTCGGGGAGCACCTCCTCGGTGACGGGGTCGATGACCTCCGGGTAGAAGTGGTCCTCCCAGACGTGCAGGCCGTCCTTGGTCTCCACGCACTCCTGGGCGACGCCGGGGCCCATCACCTCGGACAGGCCGTAGATGTCGACGGCCTGGATGTCGAGGCGGTCCTCCATCTCGCGGCGCATCTGCTCGGTCCAGGGCTCGGCGCCGAAGACGCCGATCTCGAGGCTCGACCCCCGAGGGTCCAGGCCCTGCTTCTCGAACTCGTCGATGATGGTGAGCATGTAGCTCGGCGTCACCATGATCACCCGTGGCTCGAAGTCGGTGATCAGCTGCACCTGCCGCGGGGTCATGCCGCCGGAGACCGGGATGACGGTGCAGCCGAGCTTCTCCGCGCCGTAGTGGGCGCCGAGACCGCCGGTGAACAGGCCGTAGCCGTAGGCGTTGTGCAGCCGGTCGCCGCGGCGCCCGCCGGCCGCGCGGATGGAGCGGGCCATCACCGTGGCCCAGGTGTCGATGTCGCGCTCGGTGTAGCCGACGACGGTCGGCCGCCCGGTCGTGCCGGACGACGCGTGGACCCGCCGCACCTGCTCCTGGGGGACGGCGAACATGCCGAACGGGTAGTTCTCCCGCAGGTCGGCCTTGCTCGTCGTCGGGAACCCCGCCAGGTCGGCGAGCTCGCGGCAGTCGTCGGGGTGGACGCCCGCGGCGTCGAAGGCCCGCCGGTAGTGCGGCACGTTCTCGTAGGCGTGCCGCAGCGACCACCGCAGCCGCTCCAGCTGCAGAGCGCGGAGCTCGTCGACCGACGTGCGCTCCGCCGCGTCGAGCGCGTCAGGAGCGGGCGCCGTCCCCAGCCGCCGGGTGGTGTCGCCGGTCGCCGTCGTCATCGGTGCCTCCTCGTCGTCCGCGCCGCTCCTTGTGCCGCGCGTCCTCCTGCGGCACACTATTACCGACCGCCCGGTCAGTAAATACCTCGCGACCGAGGGAGAACCGATGTCCGCGCCCACGCTGGACCGGCCTGCGACCGACGAGGCCGCGCTGCAGGAGCACTTCGCCGCCACCATCGCCCACGACCGGCGGGTGGAGCCGCGCGACTGGATGCCCGAGGGCTACCGCAGGACGCTGGTCCGGCAGATCGCGCAGCACGCGCACTCGGAGATCATCGGCATGCAGCCGGAGGGCGACTGGCTGCTGGCCGCCCCCAGCCTGCGGCGCAAGGCGATCCTGCTGGCCAAGGTCCAGGACGAGGCCGGGCACGGCATGTACCTCTACTCCGCGGCGGAGACCCTCGGCGCCGACCGGGCCGACCTCACCGACAAGCTCATCGAGGGCAAGCAGAAGTACAGCTCGATCTTCAACTACCCGACGCTGACCTACGCCGACGTCGGCGTGATCGGCTGGCTGGTCGACGGCGCGGCCATCTGCAACCAGGTGCCGCTGTGCCGCTCCTCCTACGGGCCCTACGCGCGGGCGATGATCCGCGTCTGTAAGGAGGAGTCGTTCCACCAGCGGCAGGGCTACGAGCTGCTGATGACGATGATGCGCGGCACCGACGAGCAGCGGGCCATGGTGCAGGACGCCGTCGACCGGTGGTGGTGGCCCTCGCTGATGATGTTCGGGCCGCCGGACGACGAGAGCCCCAACTCCGCTCAGTCGATGGCGTGGGGCATCAAGCGGCACAGCAACGACGAGCTGCGCCAGCGGTTCGTCGACATGACCGTGCCGCAGGCGGAGTTCCTCGGCGTCACGCTGCCCGACCCGGAGCTCGCCCTCGACCCGGAGACCGGGCGGTACCGCTCCGGCCCGATCGACTGGTCGGAGCTCAAGCGGGTCATCAGCGGCCAGGGCCCGTGCAACGCCGAGCGGATCGCCCGCCGCCGCGCCGCGCGCGACGACAACGCCTGGGTCACCGAGGCCGCCACCGCCTACGCGCAGAAGCACGCCCGGTCCGCCGCATGAGCACCGACGTCACCGCCGAGGGCGGGCACGGCGCCGTCCCCACCGGACCCGAGGTGCCCGTCGAGCCCCAGCCGGCCGTCACCCGGCGGGACTGGCCGCTGTACGAGGTGTTCGTCCGCGGCAAGCGGGGGCTCAACCACGTGCACGTCGGCTCGCTGCACGCGCCCGACGACGAGATGGCCGTGCACGCCGCCCGCGACGTGTTCACCCGGCGCAACGAGGGCGTGAGCATCTGGGTGGTCAAGGCAGCCGACATCACCGCCTCCAGCCCCGACGAGAAGGACCCGATGTTCGCCCCGAGCGGCGACAAGGTCTACCGCCACCCGACGTTCTACGAGATCCCCGAGGACGTCCCGCACATGTGAAGGACCCCCTCCCTCCCCCGCACTTCCTACCTCGGCGCGGGGACCCCTGGGAGGGGGCCGTTCCAGCACGTCACCAGGAGAGGCATGGCACACGAGGAGACCGTCTACGACGCGCTGGACCACGCCCACGGGGGCGAGGGGCACTGGGCGTTCGGCACCGGCTTCGACGAGCCGCTGGCCGGCGTCGACACCACCGTCCCCGACGGCGTCGACCCGGCCGACCTGGGCGCCTACTGCCTGATGCTCGGCGACGACGCCCTCGTGCTCGCCCAGCGGCTGACCCAGTGGGTCACCGCCGCGCCCGAGCTCGAGGAGGAGGTCGCCGTCGCCAACGTCGCGCTCGACCTGCTCGGGCAGGCGCGGCTGCTGCTGGCCCGCGCCGGCTCGGTCGGCGTGCTCGGCCGGTCCCGGTCGCTGGCCACGGACTCCATCCCGGACGAGGACGCACTGGCCTACTTCCGCGATCCCGACGAGTTCCGCAGCACCGGGCTGGTCGAGGCGGAGAACGGCGACTTCGGGCAGACGATGGTCCGGCTGCTGGTGGCCTCGACGGTCCGACTGGCGGTGTTCGCGCGGCTGCGGGAGTCCCGCGACCCGGTGCTCGCGGCCATCGCCGCCAAGGGCGTCAACGAGCTGGCCTACCACCGCGACCACGCGGCGCGCTGGGTGCTGCGCCTCGGCGACGGCACCGACGAGTCACACCGGCGGGCACAGGCCGGCGTCGACGCCGTCTGGCCGCTGCTGGCCGACCTGTTCACCGCCACCGACGTCGAGCGGCGGCTCACCGGAGCCGGCGTCGCCGTCGACCCGGCCGACGTCCGCGAGGAGGTGCACGAGGTGCTCACGACCGTCCTGGGGCGGGCCACGCTGCGGGTGCCCGGGTGGCCGGCCGACGCGGCGCCGCGGGGCCGGGTGGGCGAGCACGGCCCCGAGCTCACCGCGCTCCTGGCCGACCTGCAGGGCCTGGCGCGCCAGCACCCGGCGGCGACGTGGTGACCGCCGTGACCCTCGAGCAGGCCACCGACCCCCGCGCGGTCGCCGAGACCGTCACCGACCCCGAGCTGCCCGCGCTCACCCTCGCCGACCTCGGCGTCCTCCGCGACGTGCGGGTGCACGACGGCACGGTCGTCGTCGACATCACCCCCACCTACAGCGGCTGCCCGGCGATGGGCGTCATGCGGGCCGACCTGCTGCACGCCCTGCACAGCGCCGGGTTCGACGACGTCGAGGTGCGCACCGTGCTCTCCCCCGCGTGGTCCACCGACTGGATCAGCGCCGACGGCCGCCGCAAGCTCGCCGCGGCCGGCATCGCACCGCCCGGCCGGGCACCGGTGCGGGCCGCCGGGCCCGTCCCCCTGCAGCTGGGCCCGACCCGGCGGACGGCGGCCTGCCCGCTGTGCGGCTCGCCGGACACCGAGGAGCTCAGCGAGTTCAGCGCCACCGCGTGCAAGGCCCTCCGCCGCTGCCGCACCTGCCGCGAGCCCTTCGAGCACGTCAAGGAGATCTGAGTGACGGCCGCCGAGGCCCCCGCGACCCCCGCGCGGCGCCGCCCGAGCTTCCACCCGCTGCGGGTCGCCCGCGTCGAGCGGCTCACCGACGACGCCGTCGCGGTCACCTTCGACGTCCCGCCCGAGCTCGCCGACGACTACGCCTTCCGGCCCGGGCAGGCCCTCACGCTCCGCCGGGTCGACGGCGAGCGGGACGAGCGCCGCTCCTACTCCATCTGCGCGCCGGTGGGCGCGGCGCCACGGGTCGGCGTCCGCGAGGTGCCCGGCGGCTTCTTCTCCTCCTGGCTGGTGCACGAGGTCGGGCCCGGCGACGAGATCGAGGTGCTGCCGCCGTCGGGCACCTTCACCGCCGACCTCTCGACCCCGGCCGACCACGTCTTCGTCGTCGCCGGCTCGGGCATAACCCCGGCGCTGTCGCTGGCCGCCAGCGTGCTGCGCGACGGCGAGTCGACCGTCACCGTCTTCTACGGCAACCGCCGCACCAACACGGTCATGTTCGCCGACGAGCTCGCCGACCTGAAGGACCGCTACGGCACCCGCCTGCAGCTGGTGCACGTCCTCTCCCGCGAGCCGCGCGACGCCGAGCTGACCACCGGCCGGCTCGACGGCGAGCGGCTGCGGACCCTGGTCGAGGCCTTCACCGACGCCCCGCACGTCGACCACTGGTGGCTGTGCGGCCCGCACGGGATGGTCACCGAGGCCCGGGCGCTGCTCGCCGGACTGGGCGTCCCGGCCGAGCGGGTGCACCAGGAGCTGTTCTACGTCGACGACGTCCCGCCGGAGCCGGTCCGCGGCGACGAGGAGACCGTCGAGGGGCCGAGCAGCCAGGTCACCGTCGTCCTCGACGGCCGGTCGACGACGCTGGCCCTCCCCCGCGGCGTGCCGGTCCTGGACTCGGCCCAGGAGGTCCGCTCCGACCTGCCCTTCGCCTGCAAGGGCGGCGTCTGCGGCACCTGCCGGGCGCGGGTCACCGAGGGCGAGGTGGAGATGCGGCGCAACTACGCCCTCGAGGCCGAGGAGGTCGAGGCCGGCTACGTGCTGACCTGCCAGACCCTGCCGCTGTCGGACGCCGTCACCGTCGACTTCGACGCCTGAGCCGGTGACGCCGGTCGCCGCCGGGGAGACCGCCGTCCTCGACGTCGTCGTCACCGAGGCGATGACCGTCGACTTCGACGAGCTGGGCCGCGTGCACCCCGTCTACGCCACCTACTCGATGGCCCGGCACTTCGAGGAGGCCGGCCGCAAGCTGCTGCTGCCGCACCTCGAGCCGGGCGAGGAGGGCATCGGGACGGCGGTCTGCGTCGAGCACCTCGCCCCGGCCTGGGTGGGCGACCGCGTCCGTGTCACCGCCCGCTGCACCGAGGTCCACGCGGGCCGGCTCACCTGCGCCCTGGAGGCCGTCGACGCGCACGGCCGGCTGCTCGGCCGGGGGACGACGGGGCAGGCGGTGCTGCCGGCGGACGTCGTCGCGGCCCGGCTGACCCGCCCGGCCGCGGCGGACTGACGCGGCCGGGCGGGACCGTCAGGACTGCTGCCCGGCGGAGGGGTGCGGCTCGGCGGCGAACATCGTCACCAGGTCGGCGCCGCCCCAGGACTGCAGGTCCTGACCCGACGCGGCCCACTCCGGCGACCGGAACGCCGACTTCATCGCCTCCGCCGACTCGAACACCAGCTCGGCGACCAGGAAGTACGCGGGCTCCCCGACGACCTGGCGGGTGACCCGGTGCACCCGGTTGGCCACCAGCCCCGGCGTCTTCTCCACCAGCGGCACGTGGGTGCCGAAGTAGTGCTGCTCGAAGTCGGCCGGGTCGTCGGGGGTCCGGTACAGGGCGAAGTAGCTGACGGTCATGCCGTCGTTCCTACCGGGCGGGAGCCGCGCGCGGTGACCTCGTCGGACTCGCCCAGCCCGGCGGCGGCGAGGGCGGCGCCCAGGCCGTCGTCGTGCCGCTGGTAGGCGGTGACGACGCCGCCGGCGACGGTGAACCGCGAGGCGACGACGGCGCGGCCGCGCTCGGCGCCGGTGGCCGGGTCGGCCCAGGTGGCGTCCTGCTCGACGACGACGGCGCCGTCGGCTCCGCAGAACCAGCGCAGCGGGCGGGCGGAGAAGCCGGCCCGCGCCATCCACGGCCCCAGCACCTCGCGGCCGCGCACGCTGCCGCGCGGCCCGACCACCTCGAGGTCCGGCGCGCACAGTGCCGTCGCGGCGTCCGCGTCGGCCCGGTCGACCGCGTCCAGCCACGCCTCGACGACCGCCAGCTGTCCCGTCATGCCGGCGACCGTAGCCCGCCCTGCGGGTGTTCCTCGTGCTCTGCGGGCGCCGCAGGACCCGTACGGCGCGAGGAACGCCCGCAGCGCTGCCCTCCGCGGGCGGGCGGCGGGTCGATCCGGGCATGGGCGGTGGGCCAGCTGGGCATCCCCGGATCCCCTCCGAGACCCCGGGAGCGACCGTGTCCACAGCCACCACCACGCGCCGCTGGCGGCTCGCCGCCGCCGGCCTCGCCGTCGCAGCCGCCTCGTTCGGCACCGCCGCCTGCGGCGGCGACGTCGTCGACGACGGCGTCCAGCAGGAGGTCGAGGAGGGCGTCGACGACGCCGAGCAGGAGGTCGAGGACGCCACCGACGGCGAGGACGACGACGGCTGACCCACCCGGGACCGATGAGTCCGTCCCCGCCGGCCGGTCACCACACCGAACGGCGAGGGCGGGAGGGACCGTGGGACGCTTCGACGGCAGGGTCGCGCTCATCACCGGGGCGGCCCGCGGGCAGGGGCGCAGCCACGCGGTGCGGCTGGCGGGCGAGGGCGCCGACGTCGTCGCCGTCGACCTGTGCGGCCCCCTGGACACCGTGGCCTACGACCTGGCCACGCCGGAGGACCTCGCCGAGACCGCACGGCTGGTCGAGGGGCTCGGCCGGCGGGTGGTCACGGCGCAGGCCGACGTCCGCGACGCCGACGCGCTGGCGGCGGCCGTGCGCACGGCGGTCACCGAGCTCGGCGGGCTCGACGTCGTGCTGGCCAACGCCGGCATCGGCCTGATGGCGGCCGGTGTACCCGCGGCCACCGCCTTCCGCGACCAGCTCGACGTCAACCTCACCGGTGTCTGGAACACCGTGCAGGCCGCGGCGCCGGTGCTGGTCGGGCAGGGGCGCGGCGGCGCCGTCGTCCTCACCAGCTCGGCGTTCGGCCTGACCGGCCGCGGGGGTGACGGCAGCGGCGGCGGGGACGGGTACGTCGCGAGCAAGCACGGCGTCGTCGGGCTCATGCGGACGTGGGCGAACTGGCTCGCCCCGCACGGCATCCGGGTCACCTGCGTCTGCCCGTCCGGCGTCGCCACCCCGATGGTGCTCAACCCCGCCGTCACGGCGCTGTTCGGCGGGGACGACGGCTCCCTGGCCAAGCCGGTCGAGGACGTTCCCAGCCTGCTCGACGTGATGCTGCTGCAGCCGGAGGACGTCAGCGCCGCGGTCGCCTTCCTCGCCTCCGACGAGGCCCGCTTCATCACCGGCGTCGCCCTCCCGGTCGACGCCGGGATGCTCGCCCGCTGACGTCCCTCCCGCGTGACCGGTCTCCGCGCGGGGTACCGCCCGCCGCCGTGAGCACCGACGCGGCGCCCCCCACGCTGACCCGGGCCCAGCGGCTCGACCGGCTGCCGTTCACCCGTGAGCACGGCCGGCTCGTGGTCGGCTCCGGCGTGGGCTGGGCGCCACCCTCGGCGGCCTGCCCGCCGACCGCATCGGCCGGCGCCAGGTCTTCGCGCTGACCCTGCTGGTCTTCGGCGTGGCCACCGGCGCCGCCGCGCTGGCCTGGTCGGTGACGGCGCAGCTGGTCTTCCGCTTCCTCATCGGCCTGGGCCTGGGCGCCGAGCTGCCGGTCGCCTCCACGCTGGTCAGCGAGTACGCGCCGGCCCGGCTGCGCGGCCGGGTGGTGGTGGCGCTCGAGGCGTTCTGGGCGGTCGGCTGGCTGCTCGCGGCGCTGATCGGCTACCTCGTCGTCCCCCGCGGCGACGGCGGCTGGCGGTGGGCGCTGGCGCTGGGGGCGGTCCCGGCGCTCTACGCCGTGGTGGTGCGCCGCGGCCTCCCCGAGTCGGTGCGCTTCCTGGAGCTGCGCGGGCGGCACGACGAGGCGGAGGCGGCGGTGCGCCGCTTCGAGACGGCCGCCGGCGTCATCCCCGGGCCGATGGCCGCGCCGTCGGCCACCCCGGTCCCGGCGACGCGCCCGTCCGGCCTGTGGGCTCCCGGCACCCGGGGGCGGACGGCGGCGCTGTGGACGGTCTGGTTCGGCATCAACTTCGGGTACTACGGCGCCTTCATCTGGCTGCCCACGCTGCTGGTGGCCTCCGGGTTCGACCTGGTCAGGTCCTTCGCGTACACGCTGCTCATCACGCTGGCCCAGCTGCCCGGGTACGCGGCGGCGGCCGTCCTCGTGGAGCGGTGGGGACGGCGGCCGACGCTGGTGGTCTTCCTGCTCGGCTCGGCGCTCGGCGCCGCACTGTTCGCCCTGGCCGCCGGTGACACCGCCGTCCTGGTCACCGGGATGGTGCTGTCCTTCTCCAACCTCGGTGCCTGGGGCGCGCTCTACGCCGTGACGCCGGAGGTCTACCCGACGGCGCTGCGCGGCACCGGCGCGGGCGCGGCCGCCGGGTTCGGCCGGATCGCCTCGATCGCCGCGCCGCTGAGCGTCCCGCCGCTGCTGGACGCCGGCGGCAGCGGACTGGTCTTCGGCGTCTTCGCCGCCTTCTTCGTCGTGGCCGCCGTCGGGTCCTCGGCGCTGCCCGAGCGCCGCGGGGAGTCGCTGGACGCCCCATAGTGCAAAGTTCTCTTTGCAAAGACTTCTCTGCACCTCTAGCCTCGGCCGCGTGCTCGAGCAGACCCCGCCGACGCCCGCCGTCGACGTCCACGACGTTCACGACGCCCGCACGCTGCGCGCCCTCGCCCACCCGCTGCGGGCGACCCTGCTCGGCCTGCTGCGCGCCGAGGGGCCCTCGACCGCGTCGAAGCTGGGCCAGCGGCTCGGTGAGAGCAGCGGCAGCACCAGTTACCACCTGCGGCAGCTGGCCGGCTTCGGCCTCGTCGAGGAGGTGCCCGGCGAGGGCACCGGGCGCGAGCGGTGGTGGCGGGCCCTGCACCGCAGCACCCGGTGGCAGACCGAGGAGGTGGTCGGGCAGCCGGGCGGGCGGGAGGTCGTCGAGGAGCTGACCCACCAGAGCCTGGCCACGCAGCGGCGACTGCTGGCCGCCCACGCCGAGCAGCGCGAGCAGCTCGAGGAGGTCTGGCGCGACGCGACCTCGCTCAACGACTGGGCGCTGCACCTGTCCCCCGACGGCGCACGGGCGCTGCTCGACGAGCTCAACGGCGTGGTCGAGCGGTGGCGGACCGAGCGGGAGGAGCCCGACCAGCCGCTGGTGCACGTGCTCGTCGACCTCTTCCGGCTCGCGGAGTACCCGTCGTGAGCCTCGACGTCCGCTCCGCCACCCGCCGCTACGTCGGGCTGACGGCGCTGCACTGGTTGCCCGTGGGCCTCAGTGCGCCGGTCACCGTGCTGCTGGCCTCCTCGCGCGGCCTGTCCCCTGCCGACATCGGGGTGGTGTTCGCCGTCTACTCGACGGTGGTCCTGGTCCTGGAGCTGCCCACCGGGGGGCTGGCCGACGCCATCGGCACCCGGCCGGTCCTCGTCCTCTCCGGACTGGTCTCCACGGCCGGCCTGCTGGCCGTGGCGGCCGCCGACGACGTCGCCGCCTTCGCGCTGGCCGAGGGGCTCAGGGGCGTCGGCCGGGCGTTGAGCTCCGGGCCGCTGGAGGCCTGGTTCGTCGACGCCGTCCGCGCCGCGGACCCGGGTGCCGACGTGGCCCCGGGCCTGTCGCGGGCGGGGGCGGCCGACGGCGCGGGCCTGTGCGTGGGCGCCGTCCTGGGCGGCCTGCTGCCGCTGCTCGCCGAGGGCTCGGGGGCCGAGGTCCTGGTGCTGCCCGTCGTCGCCGCCGCGGTGCTGACGTCGGTGTCCGTGGTCGCCGTCGCGCTGCTCGTCGTCCCGCTGGGCCGGACACGCGGTCCGGGCCCCGCCGCCGTGCTGGCCGGCGTCCGCGGGGTGCCTGCCGTCGTCCGCGACACCGCCCGGCTCGTGGGCCACGACCGGCTGCTGCGACGGGTGCTCGCCGTGTCCCTGCTGGTGGGGACGGTGCTGGCCACGCTGGAGCTGCTCGGCCCGCTGCACGCCGCCGACCTGACCGGCGACCGCGCCGCGGGCGCGACCCTCTTCGGCGTCGTGATGGCGGTGTCGTTCGCCGCGGCCGGGCTGGGTGCGCTGCTCGCCCCGGCCGCGCGCCGGGCGGCCCGCGGCTCGGCTGCGGTCGGGAGCGCCGTGCTGACCGTCCTGGGCGCCGCGGCGATCGCGGCCGTCCCGCTCGGCGGACCGCTGCTGCTGGGCTGCCTGTTCGCCGTCTTCTACACCGCCAACGCCGCCGCCTGGCCGCTCTGGAAGGCGGTGCTGCACGGACGGGTGGGCGCCGGGCAGCGAGCCACGGCACTGTCGGCGTCCTCGCTGGCGCTGCAGGTGGGTGCACTCGGCGGCACCCTGGGGCTGGCGCGGCTGGCCGAGGCGGCGGGCACCGGCGCCGGCTTCCTCGCCGCGGCCGCCGCGCTGCTGCTGATCGCGCTGATCTCGCTGGATCTCCGCTCCCGCGGTCACGTCGCCGTGACCACGGATCCGGAGTCCGGCGCGGTCCCGGCGCCGTGACCGCCGGGGAGGTGGTGGGTGGGTGACCGGCCTCGCCGGTTGCCGCCCGGCGCTGCGGGTAGCGCGGGGACATGGCTGATCTCCCCCGCGACCACCTGAAGGGCCTCAAGGTCGCCGTCACCGGCGCCAGCGGCAACGTCGGCACCGCCCTGCTGCGGCGACTGACCGCCCCGGGCAGTGGCGTGGCCGAGGTCCGTGGGCTGGCCCGGCGGCAGCCGCCGGACACCGCCCCCTACGACACGGTGACCTGGTACCACGCCGACCTCGGTGAGACCGCCAGCGAGCAGGCGCTGACCAACCTGCTCGAGGGCGTCGACGCCGTGGTGCACCTGGCCTGGGCGCTGCAGCCGGGGCGCGAGCCCGACGTGCTGCGCAGGGCCAACGTCGACGGCACCCGCCGCGTCGTGCGGGCCGCGGTCGCCGCGGGCGTGCAGCACGTGGTGCACATGTCCTCGCTGGGCGCCTACGCCCCTGGCGGCGGCGCACGGCCGGTCACGGAGGACTGGCCCACCACCGGCATCCCGTCCTCGCAGTACAGCCGGCAGAAGTCGGAGGCCGAGCGGGTCGTCCGCGAGGTCGTGGGGCGCAAGCAGGACGTCACGCTGACCGTCGTCCGGCCGACGCTGGTGCTCCAGCCCGAGGCCGCCAGCGAGATCGGCCGCTACTTCCTCGGGCCGCTGCTGTTCGGCGCCGTCCGCCTCGTGCCGGGGCAGGTCGCCTCCCTGCTGCCCCTGCCGCTGCCCTCGCTCCAGGTGGGCTTCGTGCACGCCGACGACGTCGCCGACGCGATCACCCGGATGCTCGACCGCCGCGCACCCGGCCCGTTCAACCTCTCCGCCGACCCGGCGCTCGACGCCAACGGCATCGCCCGCGCGCTGGGTACGACGCGGATCCCGGTGCCGGCGGTGGCGCTGCGGACCGGCCTGTCGGCGGCCTTCCACGCCCACCTGGTGCCCACCGAGCCGGGCTGGCTCGACCTGGGCCTGCAGTCGCCGGTGCTCGAGACCGCCCGCGCCCGCACCCAGCTCGACTGGCACCCGGCCCACCGCGGCGACGACGTCCTGCGCCAGTTCGTCGCCGCCCTCGGCCGGGGCGACGGCGCGCCCGGGCCGCTGCTGTCCGCGACCGGCGGCCAGGAGCACGACCCGGGCGGCGACCCGACCAACGTGCCGAACCGCCGCCCGGACTGAGGAAAGGACCCCCGCGCCCCCCACCGCTCACAGACTCGCGGTGGACCCCTGCACGGGACCGGGTGACCGCCGTAGCCACCACCGGGCCGCCTCGTGCCCGTGGACGGTAAGAGGCGTCGGGTGCCGCTGCGGCGAGCTGGGCTGGAGGCGGTTGTGGCCTTCGCTCGGCACGCCGTCCTCGACCCGGACCGGGACGACGACCGGCTGCCCACGCTCGTCGTCGACGGGACCGGCGGCGCACGCCACCCCCTGGGCGTCCGCCTCGGCCTGCGCGACCACCCGCGGGTGACCTCTGCCACGGCCGTGCGGGACGCCGTCCCGGCCGGCGCGGTACCGGTCGCCTCGGTGCAGCCGTTCCGCCGGTCTCGCCAACCCGCGCCCGACATGTTCAAGCCCTCACCTGAGTGGTGCCCTTGTCGCACTATTGGCATCCGGCGAGCCGCTGACCTGCGCCTTCGGGTTGAGCAGCCCGACCCGATCGGCTAGCATCCGTACATGTGTTCGGGTGGTCCGGTCGGTAGTGACGGCCTCGACGACGTCGCCGCGCTGGTCGCCGAGCGCAACCGGGTCGATGCCCTGCTGGCCCGGCGGGTGCGGGCCGCGGAGCTGTCCCAGGCGCCCGAGCGCGACGGGCTGAAGTCCATGCCCTCGTGCCTGCGCGGGCACTGCCGGCTCCCGGCGGCCGCGGCCGGCCGGCTGGTGACCGCCGGGCGGGTGCTGGAGCACCTGCCCGCGCTGGCCGAGGCGCACGACGCCGGCCTGGTGTCGGCCGACCAGGTGGCCGTGGTGGCGCGGGCGGTGACGCCGCAGCGGCTGGCCGCGGCCGCCGCGCAGGGCGTGGACCTGGCCGTGATCGACGCGGTGTTCACCGGCGTGGCGGTCGAGGGCGAGCACGCCGACCTGGGGGCGGTCGTGCGGCACTACCTGGCCGACCTCGACCCCGACGGCCCCGAACCCGACCCCACCGAGGGCCGCTCGCTGGTGCTGGCCAAGCACGCCGACGGGTCACTCGGCGGCCGCTTCCACCTCGACGCCGTCGGCGGGGAGAAGGTGCAGACCGCACTGGAGAGCATCGTGCAGGCCGACCGGCCCGCCGGCGACGAGCGCACCCGCGCCCAGCGGCTCGGGGACGCCTTCGTGCAGTGTCCCGACACCGCCCTGGCCGCCGGGAGCCTGCCCACCCTGCGCGGGCACAAGCCGCACGTGGCCGTGGTGATCGACCTCGGCGACCTGGCCGACCCGGCCACCGCGACGGGGGCCGGGCGGATGGGGTTCGGCGCGACCGTCTCCGCGGCCCGGGCCCGCTGGCTGGCCTGCGACGCCACCGTCTCCCGGGTCGTGATGGGCCCCGACGGCGCCCCGCTCGACCTCGGCCGCGAACAGCGCCTGGCCGACCGGTACCTGCGCCGCGCGGTGGAGCTGCGCGACGGCGGCTGCGTGTTCACCGGCTGCGACGCCCCCACGCACTGGTGCGACGTGCACCATTTGATCCACTGGCTCGACGGCGGTGAGACGTCGCTGGCCAACTCGGCGCTGCTGTGCGAGCGGCACCACACCAAGGTCCACCACGGCTCCCGCGTCGAGCGACAACCCGACGGGCGATGGCGCACCTGGCGACCCGACGGCACCGAGATCCGCACCGGCGCCGGACTCCGACCCGCCGCCTGACCCACCAGCCCTGCCCGGACCATCCCGATCCCGCTCGCACGACCGCCCGCCAGCCCGGCGGACGGTCGCGCAGGCATGCGCGCGACACGTCAGCGGCCGGCTCGGCTCCCGCTCCCGGCCGCCTGCGTGGGCCGGTCAGCCGTCCGACGACGACGTCCAGGCGCCGACCGGCCGGTCCATGTGCGCGAACACGCTGGCCGCCCGCTCGGGGCGCAGGGAGACGAACAGCCCCTCGGCCTCGGCCAGCACGACCTCGGGCACGTCCTCGGCGACCAGCCGCGCCGTCGCGGTGGTGCGGCGGCCGTGCGTCTCGCCCACCTCGGCCGACAGCAGCAGCGGCACGCCCAGCTGCACCGGCCGGCGGTAGCGGACGGTCAGCGTGGCGGTGAGCCCGCCACGGCCGGCGGCCCGGACGGCGCGGGCCAGGACGTGGTCGAGCAGGGTGGCCACCACCCCGCCGTGCACCAGTCCCGGCGGGCCCTCGTGCGGCTTGCCGACGGTGACCCGGCCGGTCGCCCGCCCGTCGGGGGTGTCGGCGGCCACCAGCGACGGCGCCACGGGGCTTCCCGGACCGTAGACGGGGCTGTACCAGCGCTCACCGGTCTCGGGGTCGTCGACGCGGGCGACCTCGTGCAGCCCCCGGCCGCGGGCCCGCAGCCGGGCGGCGAGCTCGCGGGCCACGGCGGCGACGCCCGCGAGCTCGTCCTCGGGCACCTCCGTGCGGACCGCGGCGTCGGCCAGCTCGCGCAGCGCGCCGCCCAGGTCCCCGACGGCCTCCCGGCGCGCGGCCCGCTCCCCCGGCCCCAGGGCGGCGCCTTCAGCCACGCGGCATACCGGCCGCGCGCAGCAGGCCGCTGCCGACGATGACCCGCTGCACCTCACTGGTGCCCTCGTAGAGCCGGTAGAGCCGGGCGTCGCGGTAGAAGCGCTCGACCGGCGTGCTGCGCAGGTAGCCCAGGCCGCCGTGCACCTGCACCGCCCGGTCGGTGGCGCGGCCGACCATCTCACTGCACCAGAGCTTCGCCGACGACGGGCCGATCGAGGTGTCCTCGCCGCTGTCGTACCGGGCGGCGACCTCGCGGACCATCGCCCGGCCGGCGAGCAGCTCGGCGTGCACGTCGGCGATCAGCGCCTGCACGAGCTGGAAGCGCCCGATCGGGGCACCGCCCTGCTTGGCGGTGGCGGCGTAGGCGATCGACTCGTCGAGCACCCGCTGCGCCATCCCGACGCACAGGGCGGCGATGTGCAGCCGGCCGCGGGAGAGCACGGTGAGCGCCTTCGCGTAGCCGCGGCCCTCCTCGCCGACCAGTGCGTCGGCGGGCACGTGCACGTCGTCGAAGAAGACCTCCGACGTCCAGGCGCCGGACTGCCCCATCTTCACGTCCTTGGCCCCCAGCGAGACGCCGGGCGCCTTCGCGTCGACGACGAAGCTGGAGATGCCGCGGCCGCCCTTCTCCTCCGGGTCGGTGCGGGCGAAGACGACGAACAGGTCGGCCAGCGGGGCGTTGGTGATGTAGCGCTTCGCGCCGTTGAGCACCCAGCCCTCGCCGTCGCGGCGGGCACTGGTCCGCAGGCCGGCGGGGTCGGACCCGGCCTCGGCCTCGGTGAGGGCGAAGGAGCCGATCAGCTCGCCGGCGGCCAGCCGGGGCAGGTACGTCTTCTTCTGCTCCTCGCTGCCGAAGCGGGCGATCACCTGCCCGGCGATGCCGTTGTTCGTGCCGAACAGCGAGCGGAAGGCCGGCGTGGTGTAGCCGAACTCGAAGGCGAGCTCGACGTCCTCGCGCATGTCCACGCCCAGGCCGCCGTACTCCTCGGGGAGGGCGTAGCCGAACAGGCCCATCTCGGCGGCGGCGCCGCGCAGCTCCTCGGGGATGCGGTCGTCGAGGTCGATCTCCTCCTCGCGCGGGACCACCACCTCCCGGACCAGCCGGCGCACCGCGTTCCGGATCTGCGTGAAGTCCTCGGCGTCCACGCCCCCATGGTGACGCCTGTCGCACCGTGGCGACGACGCGGGTGACGCAGGTCCCGTCCACCGCTCGACGGGAGCTTTCCGCTACCGACCGAACACTCCCCGTTGCTGAGAGCCCGGATCGGCACTAGCGTCGGTCCCGGCGTCCGAACCCGCGATGCCGCAGACACCACGGAGTCCCCGTGCACCTCCACGTCGCCGTCGTGCCCGCCCCCGACCAGGTGGTCGTCCGCCTCACCGGGGACGCCGGCCGCCCCACGCTGACCCGGCTCGTCCCGGCGCTGACCCGGGCGGCCGGGCACGGGACGACCAGCGTCGTCGTCGACGTGGCCGGCGCCCGCTTCCAGGACGGCACCGCGCTGCAGGCCCTGGCCGGGTTCAGCGACGCGATGGCGGCGGCCGGCCGGTGCTGCCGGCTGGTCGGGGCCCCGGCCGTGACCCGGCGACTGGTGTCCGAGGAGGGCCTGGCCGAGCACCTCGAGCTCGACGGGCCGCTCACCGGCCAGTACCCCGTGCGACCCCGGCCGCGCCCGGTCGGCGAGCCGCCGGCGGCCACGCCGGCCGTGGCGACGGCACGCGTGACGGCCCCGTGGGACGAGATCCCGCCCGCACGTCCCCGGCCGGTCCCCGACGACCTGTCCGGAGCGCACGGCGCGGCCTGTTCCGGGGGCACGGTCCCGCGGGACCGCTGGCGCTGAGGCCCCTCCTGCCGCGGCGGACCGCTCGGAGTCAGGTCCCGGTGTCAGGCGAGGGCGTCGAGGCGGCTCATGTCCTCGTCGGAGAGGGTCAGCCGGGCCGCACCCATGTTCTCGGTCAGGTGGTCGACCGACTTGGTACCGGGGATGGGCAGGACCACCGGCGACTTCTGCAGCAGCCAGGCCAGCGCGACCTGCGCCGGCGTCGCGTCGAGCTCGCGGGCGACGTCGGCGACCGGGCTGTGCGGCGCGGCCAGGTCACCGGTGGCGATCGGGAACCACGGGATGAACGCGATGCCGTGCTCGGTCGCGTAGTCGAGGACGTCCTGCGACTGCCGGTTGGTCAGGTTGTAGAGGTTCTGCACGCTGACGACGTCGACGATCTCGCGCGCGGCCTGCAACTCCTCGACCGAGACCTCGGAGACGCCGATGTGGCGGACCTTGCCCTCGTCCTGCAGCCCCTTGAAGGCGCCGAGCTGGTCGGCGAGCGGGACGTCGGCGTCGATGCGGTGCAGCTGGATGAGGTCGATCCGCTCCACGCGCAGGTGCCGCAGCGAGAGCTCGACCTGCTGCTTGAGGTAGGCGGGTCGGCCGACCGGCGTCCAGATGCCCGGGCCCTGACGGCTCAGGCCGGCCTTGGTCGCGATGACCAGGTCCTCCGGGTACGGGTGCAGTGCCTCGGCGATGACCTGCTCGCTGACGAACGGCCCGTAGGAGTCGGCGGTGTCGATGAGGTCGACGCCCTGCTCGACGGCGGCGCGGACCACGCGCAGCGCGGCGTCGCGGTCGGCGGGCTCGCCCCAGACGCCGGGGCCGGGCAGCTGCATGGCGCCGTAGCCGAGACGGTGGACGGGCAGGTCCCCGCCGATGGCGAAGGTGTCGGTCTGTGCGGCCGTGGTCATGGACCCTCCCGGGTGCGCGGGCCCGGGGCCGGCTGCCCCGGGGTCTCGTCGGGGCCAGCACGGCGTCCTGGGGGATGCTTCCCCACATCACGGGATGTGACCGGCGACACGGACGACGGGAGGCTGCGGTGGGCGAGATCGTGGTGCTGCGGCACGGGCAGACCGAGTGGAGCCGCAGCGGCCAGCACACGAGCGTGACCGACGTGCCGCTGCTCCCCGAGGGCGAGCAGCGGGCCCGCGAGCTGGCCCCGACGCTGGCGCTGCGCTCCTTCGCGGAGGTGTGGGTCAGTCCCCGCCGGCGGGCGCGGCGCACCGCGGAGCTGGCCGGGCTCACCGCCACCGGCGTCGACGAGGACCTCGTCGAGTTCGACTACGGCGGCTACGAGGGCCGCACCACCGCCGAGATCAGCGAGGAGCTCGGCCGGCAGTGGTCGGTGTGGCGCGACCCCGTCGTCCCCGGGGAGTCCCCCGGCGAGTCGGTGGCCGACGTCGGCCGGCGGGTGGACCGGGTCCTGGAGCGGGCCCGGGCACGCCTGGACGACGGCGACGTCGCGCTCGTCGCCCACGGGCACGTGCTGCGGGTGCTCACCGCCCGCTGGCTGGGGCTCGGCCCGGACGCCGGGGCGCTGTTCGCCCTGCCGGCCGGCGCCTACGGCGTGCTCGGGCACGAGCACGCGCGCCCGGTGCTCACCGGGTGGGGGCTGGACTGAGCTCCTCGGCGTCGGGCTCGGCGTCGGGCTCGGCGGTGGCGGCGGGCGAGTCGCCGGCCGGCGGGGCCGCCGGCCGGCCGAACAGCCAGCCCTGGGCGAGGTCGGCGCCGAGCCCGGCCACCTCCTCGGCGGTCTGCTCGGTCTCCACGCCCTCGGCCACGACCACCGCACCGAGGCGGTGTGCGTGCCCGGCCACCGTGCGCACCACCGCACGGGCGCCGTCGTCGGGCAGCGCCGACACCAGCGCCCGCCCGAGCTTGACCACGTCGGGCCGGACGACGTCGAGCAGCGAGCGGCTCGACCACCCGGCGGCCACCTCGTCGAGGGCCACCCGCCAGCCGTGGGCGCGGTAGGACTCGAGCACCGCCAGCAGGTGCCCGCGGTCGGTGACGGCCGCCCGCTCCCCCACCTCGAGCACCAGCCGGCGCGGCCGCAGCCCGGCCAGCTCCAGCGCCTCGGCGGTGCTGGCCAGGTCGGCGTCGGGGCGCAGCACGGAGGTGGGGTGGGTGTTGACGAACAGGTCGGCGTCGCCGATCCAGCCGGCGGCCCCGGCGATGGCGCACTCGCGGCCCACCCGGTCCAGCCGGGGCAGCCAGCCGGCGGAGTCGGCGACGAAGAAGAGGTCGCCGCCGTCGATGGTGCGGCCGCCGGAGTCGCCGCGCAGCAGCGCCTCGTGCGCGACGACGGCGCGGCCGGCCAGCTCGACGATCGGCTGGTAGGCCGACCACAGCTCCGCCTCGGCCAGGACGCCCACCTCGGCGGTGATCCCCCGGCGGGCCAGCTCGGCGGCCAGCGTCGGGGCGGTGAGGAGTCCGGTGGCCAGCGCGGTGTACTCGCCGGCGGGGTCGGTGGCCACCCGCACCGCCTCGGCCTCGGCGCCGGTCAGCTCGCGGGAGAGCCGGTCGAACAACCGCTCCACGCCCAGGCCGTCGCGCTCGTCGAGCAGGTCGAGCAGGCCCGGGGCGGCGAACACCGACAGCCCGACCGAGCGGGCGGTGGCCGCCACGGCCGGCAGCACGTGCTCCTGCTCGGTCGCCAGCAGGACCCGGGTGGCGACGTCCGGGAGGTGCCACTCCTCGCGCCGCCGCGCTGCGCCGATCGGACTGCCCACGCCCAGCAGGATGGCCGACCCCGCCGGCCCGCGCGGGCAGGCGCGCGGCGCGGTGCCGGCGGCCCGGCCGGAACGGGACGGACCGGTACTCCTCCGCGCGACGCGGACCGCCTCCGACGGCCCCCGGAGGCCCTAGGGTGCGCGCATGACCTCCGCTGTGCTCGCCGACCAGCCGCCCCGCGCCGGCCGGGGAGGTCGTCCGCGTGATCCGAGCCGCGACGACGTCATCCGCGCGGCCATCCTGCGGCTGCTCGGGGAGGTCGGCTACGGCGCGCTGACGATGGACGCCGTGGCCGCGGAGGCCGGCGTGGGCAAGGCGACGATCTACCGTCGCTGGCGCACCAAGCAGGACCTCGTCGTCGACACCGTCTCCGAGGTCAACCGGGCGTGGACGGTCGCCGCCGACACCGGGTCGCTGGAGGGCGACCTGCGCTCGCTGGTGCACCGGATGGTCGAGATGATGGCCAGCCCGGTCGGCGCGGCCACCCGCTCGCTGCTGGCGGCCATGCAGCACGAGCCGGCGCTGGCCGAGGCGTTCCGGGAGGGGCCCCTGGCGGTGTGGCGGCGGGCCTACGACGAGACCTGGGCCCGGGCGCAGGCCCGCGGCGAGGTGGGTCCGGGGCTGCCGGGGTCGATCCCGGCCGAGGCGAGCACCGCGCTGTTCGTGCAGCGGTGGCTGGTCACCCGCGAGCCGGTGGACGCCGCCTACGCCGACGCGGTGCTCGAGACGGTCGTGCTCCCGCTGGTGCAAGGCAGGCGCTGAGCGTCACCAGCCCCGCGTGCCCGGCTCCCCCTTGAAGGGACCGACGACGTCGGCGGTGATCCAGCCGCCGTAGAAGTCACCGGCCTGCGCGCGCACCTGCTCGCCGTCGACCAGCGCGCGGTCGACCCGACTGGGGTAGAACGCCACCGCGCCGCGCAGGTGCTCGTACCCGGCGGTGGGCTGCTCGTAGGACCAGCCGACGGCCGGGTGCCGGCGGCCGTCGACGACGGCGTCCCAGTAGGTCGCCGCCCCCTTCCACTCGCACCACGACGACCCGGCCGCCCGCTCGAGCACGCCGGGGACGACGTCCTCGCGGGGCACGTAGTAGACCGGCGGGTGGCTGGTCTCGCAGACCCGCACCGCCCGTGACGTCCGCGCGACCACGCGGCCACCGAGCTCGACGACGACGCGGCGGGGCGTGACCTCGGCCGACGGCGGGCGGGGGTAGTCCCAGACCGACTCCTGACCGGGGCCGGCCGTGTCGCGGCGCGGGGTGCCCATGGCGGCGGTCAGCGCCTGCGGGACTGGACCCGGCGGGGCTGGACCCTGCGGGTGGCGACCCTGCGCTTCGGGGCCCTGCGCTGCCGGACCTTCCGGACGGCGACCAGGGTCACGAGCAGGCCGAGGCCGCCCATCGTCGCCTTGCCGGCCGGGGACACCAGGAAGCGCTGGGCGGCGGCCTGCCCCTGGGCCTTGAGCCGCGTGGGGCTGCCCCGGTGGGCCAGGTGGTCCAGGGTCGCCGCCAGCGACTCCCGGGCGGCGTCGATCTCCAGCTGGATCTCTCGAGGGTCGCGAGGCACGGCGACAGCCTGCCAGACGCGGCGCCGACCGGCCCGTTCCCGGCGGGACGGGGCACCCGGCCGGGCGAAGCGACCTAGACTCCCGGCCACGCGGGAGTGGTGTAACGGCAGCCACGCCAGACTTAGGATCTGGTGCCCTCGGGCGTGCGGGTTCGACTCCCGCCTCCCGCACTCGAGCGGCCGGCCGGGCCGTCAGTCCAGGACGGCGCGCAGCTCCAGCTCCACAGACGGCGCCCCCGCGTCGTCGGCGTCCACGACGGCCAGCAGGTGCGCCTCCCCGCCGCGGACGTCGCGCAGCGCCAGGCCCTCCACCTTGTGCACCCGGCCGCCGACCTCGGGGATCCGGGCGACGGCCAGCACGTCCTCGCCGTCGACCAGCGCCAGCGCGGTGGCCACCACCGGGCCGTCGTCGACGGCGTTGGGGGTGTCCTCCGCGGCCGCGCTGAGCAGCTCGCGCCCGTCGGGCAGCGCCACGGCGTCGGTGACCGCCAGGCCCACGCCGTCGACCTCGCCGAGCTCGTAGCGGCGCGGCCGCGCCACCGGGACCGACGCGGGAGCGGTCCGGCCGAGGACGGCGGCCACCAGGTCGGCCAGCGGGACCTCCACGCTGGCCGAGGCCACGCCGGCCGCCAGGTTGCCGCGCTGGTACCAGCGCACCGTGCCGCCGGACCGGCTGCCGCCCTCCAGGTTCAGCTGGTCCGGCGGCAGGCCGAGGACGGTGACGACCCGCGCGTACAGCGGGTCCAGGTCCGCCGCCCGCGCGACCGGCCGCCCGTCCTCGAACCGCACCAGCACCCCGCGCATCCGCCGCGGCGAGGAGCCGGAGCCGAGCAGCAGCACGGCCGGCTCGCCGTCCACCTCGGCCGGGCAGGCCACCTCCAGGTCCGGCTTGAGGTGCTTGGTCCCCGCCGCCTCCGCGAAGGTGTCGTGGCCCTCCACCGGGGGCAGGACGCGCACCGGCGTCACCGAGCCGGCGCGGCGCCAGGCGGCGGACGTGGCGTCGTCCTGCGCGACCAGCCACCCCTCGCCCAGCGGCGCGATCCCGGAGGCGGCGCGCACCGGCGTCCCGTCGTCGAACCACAGCGTCCTGACCTCGTCCACCACCACGCGCACGGGTCCGCAGTGCCCGCCCGGCCCGCGGCGCATGCGGCCGCCGCCTACGCCGTCGCGGTGCCGGCCGCCGCCAGGTCGGGCACGGCCGCGGAGCCGGACGCGTCGAGCCAGGCCTCCAGCCCGTCGGCCGGCACCGCCCGGCGGACCAGCCAGCCCTGGGCCACGTCACAGCCCAGCTCCTCCAGCCGGTCCCAGGTCCGCTGGTCCTCGACGCCCTCGGCCACCGTGGTCAGCCCGAGGTTGTGCCCGAGCTCCACGACCGAGCGCACGATCAGCGCGCTGCGCGGGTCGACGGCCATCCGGGCGACGAAGGACCGGTCGATCTTCAGCTGGTGCACCGGCAGGTCCTTGAGGTGGGCCGGTGCGGTGAAGCCGGCGCCGAAGTCGTCGATCGAGAGCGTGACGCCGCACTCGGCGAGGCGGCCGAGCACCCGCCGGGCCCGGTCCGGGTCGGCCATGATCGCGCCCTCGGTGACCTCCAGCTCCAGCGAGGACGCCGGGAGCCGCCAGCGGCCGAGCAGCTCGCGCACCTCGTGGACGAAGCGCTCGTCGACGAGGTTCGGGACCGAGACGTTGACCGCGACACCCAGGGAGAGGCCGGCGTCCCGCCACCGGGCGCACTGCTCCAGCGCCGCGTCGATGACGTACCGGGTCAGCGGACGGATCAGCGGCGTGCGCTCGGCGAGCGGGATGAACTCACCGGGCGGGAGCAGCCCGCGCTCCGGGTGCTGCCAGCGCACCAGCGCCTCCACGCCGCGCAGCCGTCCGCCGGGGAGTGACACCGTGGGCTGGAAGTGCAGGACCAGCTCGCGGTTGTCGATCGCGCGCCGCAGCTGGCCGAGCAGGCCGAGCCGCTCCACGCTGTGGTCGTCGAGATCCGCGTCGAAGACGCACACCCCGAGGCCGCGGTCCTTGGCCGTGTACATGGCGATGTCGGCGCCGCGCAGGAGCGACTCGACGTCGTCCCCGTGGACGCCGGAGAGCGCGATGCCGATGCTGGCGTCGACGTCGAGGGAGGCGCCGTCGACCTCGATGGGCGCCTCCATCGCGGCCAGGGCCCGGGTGGCGAGCTCCCGTGCGTCGTCGGGGCCGGCGGTGGACGGGAGCAGGATGGCGAACTCGTCGCCGCCGAGCCGCGCCACGGTGTCCGTCGCACGGACCGCCCTCTGCAGCCGCGTGGACACCGCCTGCAGGACGACGTCGCCGTGGGCGTGGCCCAGCGTGTCGTTGATGTCCTTGAAGCGGTCGAGGTCGATGAGCGTCAACGCCGCCCCGTCGGCGCCGGCCAGTGCCTCCGTCACGCGCTGGCGCAGCAGCGTGCGGTTGGGCAGGCCGGTCAGCGCGTCGTGCAGCGCCTGCTGGCGGTTGCGCTCCGCCTGCGCGACGACCTCGCGACGGCTGTGCGTGAGGACCGCGGTGAACCAGGCGACCAGGGCCAGCCCGACGCCGAACCCCACCGGCGTGGCGACGAGCAGCAGGTCCTGCACGTCGCCCAGCGAGGCCAGGGACGCGCGGGCCTCCTCGAAGTGCTCCTCGGCCTCATGGCGCAACAGCGACTCGAGGGCGTCGAAGGAGGGGTCGACGCGTGCCTCCTCGACCTCCTCGGCGCGCTCGGGGTCCTCGGCGGCGACGACGAGCAGCTCCTCCACGGCCGAGCGGCATCTCTCGTGCAGCCGCAGCCACTCGTCGACGAGCGCGTCGTGCCTGGTGCCGTCGACGCCGGCCAGCTCCTCGATCGCCGCGCGGGTGGCGGCGCCGGCCGTGTCGTACTGCGCGCGCAGCTCGGTGTCCGGCTCGGTCACCAGCTGGTCGAGCAGGTCCTCCTGGAGCGCGAGCGACCGCTCCGCCTCCATGGAGGCCTCCGACACCCGGGCGCTCTGCTGGCTCTGTGCGGCCGCGTGGGCGTTGGTCACCGTGGCGGCCACCGAGAAGGCGGTGAGCGTGAGCAGGACCGCGACCAGCCCCACGGCGGCAGTGTGGGTGGGCAGCCGCAGGGCCCTGCGCCGCCTGTAGGAGGCCTCGGACCGGGGTCGCACTGAGGTGGCGGCCCCCGGCCGGCGGTCGTCGGTGTCCATGGCCCCTCGTCGGTTCGGTCGTGCTCCGTGCGGAGCCTGCGTCCCCAGCAACGGAGGAGGGCGGCCACGGCTTGAGCCGGCGGCCGCGCGCTGTTCCCACGGGGTGAGACCGGGCCCGGCGTGTCGCGCGGTCCGCGCCGCGTGTCCCGGCCGCGAGCAGGATCACAGCGGGGGTGTCTCCGCAGGTCGACCGGTGCACCCCGGGACGCACCGCCCCCGGCACGCCAGGGGCCGTCGTAGTCTCGAGGGGCCTGCCCGGCCGCACGACGACGTGCCTGCGCCGGGTCCCGCCCGTCCACGCGTCCTCCGGACCCGACCCGTCGGAGCCCATGACCTCCCCACGCACCGAGACCAGCGACCGACCCGACGAGACCGCCGAGAAGCCCCCGCGGACCCAGCTCAGCGCCACCCAGGTGGTGGCCGGTGCCCTGGCCGCCGTCTCCGCGGCGGTCCTCGCCTCCTTCTTCGGCGTGGCCGGCACCGTCATCGGCGCAGCCCTGGTCAGCGTGGTGAGCACCACGGGCTCCGCCGTCTACAGCGCCTCGCTCAGCCGCACCACCGAGCGGCTGCGCAAGGTGCGCACCCAGATCGGCGGCAGGCCCTCCGCGACCGCCGACGCGGCCGGCGACGACACCGCCACCCGCGTGCTGCCCGCCCACCTGGACCCGCGCCGCGCCGCGCCCGCCTCGCGACCGCTGCTCGCAAGGGTGCGCTGGCCGCGGGTGGCCGCCTACACCGCCGCCGTCTTCGTCCTCGCGATGGCCGTCGTCACCGGCATCGAGCTGATCGGGCAGAAGCCGGTGTCCGCGCTGGTCGGGTCCGACACCTCGTCCTCGTCGACCACCCTCGGCGAGCTCGCCACCGTGTCGTCCTCGCAGGACACCACGCCGACCTCCCCGGCCACCACGTCGCCGGCCGACGGGACGACCGAGGCCCCGGCGTCCACGGCTCCGGAGAGCGGCGCCGAGGAGTCCGGCTCCGAGGAGAGCGACTCCTCGACGCCCGCGACCTCCACCTCGGAGTCCTCGCCGACGGACGACGACGGCGGCAGCTCCGACACCAGCTCCGACACCGACACCGGCACCGACTCGGGGACGGAGGGCGACTCCGGCACCGACTCCGGCACCGATGGCGACACCGGCGGTGGCACCTCCGAGCAGACCGGGCAGTCGACGCAGGAGCCGCAGGCCGGCGGCGCGACGGGGGCCGAGCCCACCTCCTGACCCGCCGGGGTCAGGAGCCGACCGTCGCGCACCCGGGACTCACGGGTGCCGTCGGTTCAGCGGGTGCCGAGCTCCTGGGCGACCACCGGGACCAGCGCGGCGAAGGCCTGCCCGCGGTGGCTGCGCGCGTCCTTCTCCGCCGGCTCGAGCTCCGCCGCGGTGGACTCCAGACCGTCGGGCAGGAACACCGGGTCGTAGCCGAAGCCGTTGCTGCCCCGGGGCTCGCGGGCCACCTGCCCGCGCCACTGCCGCTCGATGACGTGCTCGCTGCCGTCGGGGGTGACCAGCGCGGCGGCGCACACGAAGGCCGCGCCGCGGCGCTCGTCGGGCACGTCGGCGAGCTGGCCGAGCAGCAGCGCGGTGTTGGCCGGGTCGTCGCCGTGCCGGCCCGACCAGCGCGCCGACAGCACGCCCGGCATCCCGTTGAGCGCGTCGACGGTGATGCCCGAGTCGTCGGCCACCGCCGGCAGGCCGGTGTACCGGACCGCCTCGCGTGCCTTGAGCAGCGCGTTCTCGGCGAAGGTCGCGCCGGTCTCGGGTGCCTCGGGGTAGTCGGCGACGTCGCGCAGGCCCACCACCTCGACGCCGGGGACGGCGGTGGACAGCAGCCGCTGCAGCTCGGCGAGCTTGCCGACGTTGCGGGTGGCCAGGAGCAGCCGGGTCATCGCTGCCGCGCCTCCTGCTGCCGCGCCGCCTGCTGCACGCGGGTGAGCTCCGCGCAGCCGGCGACGGCGAGGTCGAGCAGCGCGTCGAGGGTCGGCCGGTCGAACACCGCGCCCTCGGCGGTGCCCTGCACCTCGACGAACCCGCCGTCGCCGGTGCAGACGACGTTCATGTCGGTGCCGGCGCGCACGTCCTCCTCGTAGGCGAGGTCGAGCCGCGGCTCGCCGTCCACCACGCCGACGCTCACCGCCGCGACCGACTGCACGATCGCGTTCTTCTTCGCCAGCTTCTTCCGTGCCCCCAGCCAGGAGACGGCGTCGGCGAGGGCCACGTACGCGCCGGTGATGGCCGCCGTCCGGGTGCCGCCGTCGGCCTGGAGGACGTCGCAGTCGATGGCGACGCTGTTCTCCCCCAGCGCCGCCAGGTCGATCGAGGCGCGCAGCGAGCGGCCGATGAGCCGGCTGATCTCGTGGGTGCGCCCGCCGATGCGGCCCTTGACCGACTCGCGGTCGCCGCGGGTGTGCGTGGCGCGGGGCAGCATCGCGTACTCGGCGGTGACCCAGCCCAGGCCCGAGCCCTTGCGCCAGCGGGGCACGCCCTCGGTGACGCTGGCCGCGCAGAGCACCCGGGTGCGGCCGAACTCGACGAGCACGGAGCCCTCGGCGTGGTCGAGCCAGTTGCGGGTGATGGTCACCGGGCGGAGCTGGTCGGCCGAGCGGCCGTCGGGGCGGGTCACGGACGCCGAGCCTATCGACGCCCCCTCGGCCCGCGCCCGCCCGGCGGGATCGCGCCCCAGCGGCCACGATCGTGCTCGTGCGATCGGAGCTGCGGACGGTGCGGACCGGCGGGGTGCCGGCGGTGGTCGACCTGACCGGGGAGTGCGAGGAGTTCGTCCGGGGCCAGGGCGACGGGCTGCTGCACGTCTTCGTGCCGCACGCCACGGCCGGCGTCGCGGTCATCGAGACCGGCTCCGGCAGCGACGACGACCTGCTCGCCCAGCTCGACGAGCTGCTGCCCCGCGACGACCGGTGGCGGCACCGGCACGGCAGCCCCGGGCACGGCCGCGACCACGTGCTGCCGGCGTTCGTGCCGCCGGCCACCAGCGTCCCGGTGCTCGAGGGGCGGCTGCTGCTGGGCACCTGGCAGTCGATCTGCCTCGTCGACCCCAACGGCGACAACCCGGAGCGGCACGTGCGGCTGTCCTTCCTGGCGGGATGACCACGGGCCGTTCCGCCCCGCTGCCGTCCCGTCCCGGGGGCACGGCATCATGCCAGACATGACCGAGACCGCGCCCGCTCCCGTCCGTCTCGTGCCCGGCGACCCGGCCCCCGACTTCACGCTGTCCGACGCCGACGGCACCCCGGTCTCGCTCGCCGACCACCGCGGCCGCCGGGTGATCGTCTACTGCTACCCCGCCGCGCTCACCCCGGGCTGCACCACCCAGGCGGTCGACTTCACCGCCGCGGCCGGCGAGCTGGCCGAGGCGGGGCTGGACATCATCGGCATCTCGCCCGACCCGCCGGAGAAGCTGCAGCGCTTCCGCGAGCAGGAGGGCCTGGGCATCACCCTGGTCTCCGACCCGGACAAGCAGGTGCTGACCGCCTACGGCGCGTACGGCACCAAGAAGCTGTACGGCAAGGAGGTGCAGGGCGTCATCCGGTCGACGTTCGTGATCGACGCCGCGGGCCGCGTCGAGCGGGCCGCCTACAACGTCAAGGCCACCGGGCACGTCGCGAAGCTGCGCCGCGACCTCGGCCTGGACTGACCCTCGCCGGTCAGGCCCGCAGCCCCAGGACCCCGGTGACCAGCGCGTCGCAGACCGTCGCGGCGGCCTTGAGGTCGGGCTCACGCGAGACCATGACGTCGGAGTAGAGGAACGACTCCCCCAGCCGCACGACCGCGTAGGCCAGCAGCGGCAGCGGCACCTCCGGCGTCAGCCCGAGCGTCTCGACGTCGCGCTCGAACAGGGCGGTGTAGGCCTCGATCATCCGCGGCTGCACCCGCCCGCGCGGGTCGGTGAGGATGCGCAGCGCGGTGGCCGGTTCCTCGTCGATGAGGTGGCGCAGCGACGGCGCCGTCCCGAGCACCGAGCGGAAGTCCTCGATCACCGCCAGGCTGCGCAGCCGGCCCGGCTCCCCCTCGCCCTCCGGCCGGGAGTCGTGGACCTGGGCCGCCTGCCGGAGCGTGCGCTCGGCGAGCCACCAGAGCGCCTCGCCCAGGATGGCGTCGCGGTTGCCGACGCGGCGGAACAGCGTGACCCGGGAGATGCCGAGCGCGGCGGCGAGGACGGTGGTGTCCAGGCGCTCCTCGCGGAGCAGCGTGTGCGCGGCCCGCCGCACGACCTCGTCGGGGGGCGCGATCACACCGCCGAGCCTAGGGCCGCGGTGACCTGCGGGTACACCGTCCGGGCAGCCGGTCCGCCCCGGCCGCGCCGGCAGCGCACCGGCCGCAGGTGGCCGGGGACCCGCACGTCGGCATCGCCAGAGCACCGCCGGGTGGGGCAGCATGGCCCGGCATGAGCGAAGAGATCGGCGTCACGGGCCTGGCCACGATGGGGGCCAACCTCGCCCGGAACCTGGCCCGCCACGGCTGCCGCGTGGTCGTCCACAACCGCACCCGGGCACGGACCGACGCGCTGCTGGCCGCGCACGGCGACGAGGGTGAGTTCGTCGCGACCGGCTCGGTGCAGGAGTTCGTCGCCGCCCTCCAGCGACCGCGCCGGGTGATCGTCATGGTCCAGGCCGGGGCCTCGACCGACGCCGTCGTCCAGGAGCTGATGGCGCTGCTCGACGAGGGCGACGTGCTCGTCGACGGCGGCAACGCCCGCTACACCGACACCATCCGGCGGACGGCGGCCCTGGCCGAGAAGGGCGTGCACTTCGTCGGCTCCGGGATCAGCGGCGGCGAGGAGGGCGCGCTGCTCGGGCCGAGCATCATGCCCGGCGGCTCCGCGGAGGCCTACCGGCTGATCGGCCCGCTGCTGGAGAGCATCGCGGCCGTGGTGGACGGGACGCCGTGCTGCACCCACGTCGGCGGCGACGGCGCCGGCCACTTCGTGAAGATGGTGCACAACGGCATCGAGTACGCCGACATGCAGCTCATCGCCGAGGCCTACGACCTGCTGCGCACCCGGCTGGGCATGTCGCCCACGGAGATCGGCGAGGTGTTCGCCGGGTGGAACGAGGGCGACCTCGACTCCTACCTCATCGAGATCACCGCCGAGGTCCTGCGGCACGTCGACGGCGATACCGGCCGCCCCTTCGTCGACGTCGTCCTCGACCAGGCCGAGCAGAAGGGCACCGGGCGCTGGACCGTGCAGTCGGCGCTCGACCTCGGGGTGCCGGTGAGCGGCATCGCCGAGGCGGTGTTCGCCCGGGCGCTGTCCGGGCACGCCGAGCAGCGGGCCCCCGCGCGGGAGGTGCTGCCCGGCCCGTCGTCGGCACCCGAGCCGGTGGCCGACCGGGACGGCTTCGTCGAGGCGGTCCGCCAGGCGCTGTACGCCTCGAAGGTGGTGGCCTACGCCCAGGGCTTCGACCAGATCACCGCGGGCGCGCAGGCGCACGGCTGGGACGTCGACCGGGCCGCACTGGCCACCATCTGGCGCGGCGGCTGCATCATCCGGGCCCGCTTCCTCGACCGGATCCGGCAGGCGTACACCGACGAACCGGACCTGGCCACGCTGCTCGTGCACCCGTACTTCCGCGACGCCGTGGCCGAGTGCCAGGAGGGCTGGCGCACCGTGGTGGTCGAGGCGGCCCGCGCCGGCATCCCGGCGCCCGGCTTCGCCAGCGCGCTGGCCTACTACGACGGCCTGCGCGCCGAGCGGCTGCCGGCCGCGCTGATCCAGGGCCTGCGCGACCTGTTCGGCGCGCACACCTACCGGCGGGTCGACCGCGAGGGTGCGTTCCACACCCTCTGGTCGGAGGACCGGCGCGAGGTGCCCGCCGGCTGAGCGGCGCCGCGACCGGGCCGGCCCTCACGCCGTCCACGTCCCCGGCCGCGGCTGCCGGTGCGGCCCGCCGTCCCAGCCGGCGTCCCACGGGAAGCGACCGGCCGGCGAGGCCCAGGCCAGCTGGTACGCCGGCACCGAGTACTCCGCCGGCCGCTGGTACCAGCGGTTGGCGCCGAGCAGCACCGCGCCGGGGTTGGGGCAGTCCTCGACGACCAGCTGCTCCCGCGCCGCGTCCAGCAGCTCGCCGGGCACCAGCGACCGGCCGGCGACGATCTCGGCGGCGACCGCGTCGAGGTGGGCGTCCTCCTGGTCCAGCCAGGCGGTCGTCTGCGGGTCGGGCGTCATGCGGTGCAGCCTGCGCGTCGGCACCGACAGGACGCGCACGCACACAGGCGGTCGTGGACGGCGGGGCCGGCTGTGGACGACGGCGGCCGGATCGTCGTCCCCGGGGTCAGCCCTCCGTGGCCCGCTTGGCCCGCGCCCGCCGCTTGCCCTCGTGCATCGCGGCCACCCGCGCGACCGGGATGGTGTGCCCCTCGGCCACGAGGTCGGCGGGCAGCTCCTGCGGCGCGGGCAGCAGTGCCGTCCACGGGTCGCCGTCCCCGAGCCGCTCCGGCGCCGTCCGCACGGTGACGTCGCCCGGCCGCACGGAGGCCAGGTCCTCCCACGCGACCGGCGCCGACACCGGCAGGCCCGGGCGGATGCGCGGGCTGTAGGCAGCCACGATCGTCGAGGAGCCCGAGCGGGTCGAGTCGAGGAAGACCCGGCCGTGCCGGTCCTCCCGGATGTAGGCGGTCGTGGCCAGGTCCGGGTCGAGTGCTGCGGCGTGCGCGGCCAGCGCGCGGGTCGCCGCGGCGGCGTCCTCGGGTCCCAGGCCGCGCACCGGGACGACGACGTGCACGCCCTTGGACCCGCTGGTCTTCACCGCCCCCGCGAGGCCGGCGCCGGCCAGCGCGCGCCGCACGAGTTCCGCGGCCCGCACGACCACGTCGAAGTCGGCGCCCTCCGGCGGGTCGAGGTCGAGCACGAGGCCGGTCGGCTCCGTCTCGGCGCCGGCGCGGAAGAAGGGGACGTGGAACTCCACCGCCCGCTGGTTGGCCAGCCACAGCAGCGTGCGGCGGTCGTCGCAGAGCACCTGGTGCACCTCGCGGTGCGCGCCGAACGACCAGACCGGCACGGTGCGCACCCACTCCGGCGCGCCCTTGGCGACGTTGCGCTGCATGAACGGCTCCTGGCCCGGCCGTACGCGCTTGACCGACAGCGGCCGGCCGGCCAGCTGCGGCACGAGGCGGTCGGCGAACGCGTCCAGGTGGTCGACCAGGTCGCCCTTGGTCACCCCGAGCCCGTCCCCGAGCGGCTGGTCGAGGCTGGTCAGCCGGACGCCGTCCCGTTCGTCGTCGACCACCGGCCCACCGTGCCGTGTCCCCGCGGGCCCGGCAAGCGCGACGGCCCGCGCTACGGTCCGCCGGGTGAGGCCCCGCTCCCGGCTCCCCCCGTGGCCGGTGACCGCACCGGAGGAGGACGGCATCCGGCTGCGCCCCTTCCGCGACGGCGACTGGCCCGCGGTGGTGGACCTGTCGAGCGACCCCTACGTCGCCGCCATCAGCACGCTGCCCAGCGCGGCGGACGAGGACGCCGCCCGGGAGTGGATCCGGCGCCAGCACCGGCGGTGGACCGACGGCGCGGGCTTCTCCTTCGCGGTCGCCGACACCACGACCGACCGCGCCGCCGGGCAGATCGGCCTGTGGCTGGACCGCTGGGGCGTGGGCGTGGGGACGGTCGGCTACCTCGTGGCGCCGCACGCCCGCCGGCGGGGTGTGGCGACCCGCGCGCTGCGCGCCGTCACGGCGTTCGCCGCCACGCTGCCGGGACTCGACCGCCTCGAGCTCTTCGTCGAGCCGGGCGACACCACCTCCGTCCGGACGGCGGAGCGGGCGGGGTACCGCCGCGTCGACGTCGTCGCGCACCCCCGCCGGACGGGCGGTGGGACGGTGGACATGGTGCGGTTCACGCGCCGGCCGCCGGGGGCCTGATCCGGCCGCCGTCCTCCCTCACCGCAGCGCGTCCTCCCCACGGTGGGCGGTCGGGGAGGACGCGCCACGATCAGGTCACCTGATCGTGGCGCCGCCCGGCTCACACCTCGTAGGAGGCGCCCGGCCGGGCCAGCTCGGCGGCCGGGAACACCGCCCGGGCGGCGGCCAGCTGCGCGGCCGGGTCGACCCAGGCGGGCACGTGGGTGACCAGCAGCCGGCGCACCCGCGCGGCCGCCGCGGCCTGGCCGGCCTGCCGGCCGGTGAGGTGCAGGTCGGGCGGCAGCCCGTCGACCTCGGGGTGGGCGGCCTCGGCCAGCAGCACGTCGGCGCCGTACGCCAGGTCGACGACGGCGCGGCTCGGGCCCGTGTCGCCGGTGTAGACCAGCGAGCTGCCGTGCGCGGTCAGCCGGATGGCGTGGCACTCGACGGGGTGCGCGGTGCGGGCGGTCCGCACGGCGAAGGGACCGAGCCGGGCCGAGACCGGGGTGACCGCGAAGTCGAAGACGTCGGTCAGCGGGCCGCCGTCGGCGTCGTAGGCCGCGGCCAGCCGCCGCTCGGCACCGGCCGGGGCGATCAGCGGCAGCCGACGACGCGAGGAGCGGCCGGAGTACCGGTGCCAGACGACCAGCGGGGCGACGTCGAGGCAGTGGTCGGCGTGCAGGTGCGAGAGGTACAGCGCGTCGATCGAGTCGGGGTCGGCGAGCGCCTGCAGGGCACCGAAGGCGCCGTTGCCGAGGTCGAGCAGCAGGCGGAAGCCGTCGTGCTCCACCAGGTAGCAGGAGGCCGCCGACGTCGGGCCGGGACCGCTGCCCGAGCACCCGACCACCGTGAGCCTCACGCTGCCGTCCCCTGCCGGTCCCGGCCGACGCCCCGTTCCCTCACCATGGCGCGGCCAGGCTAGCTGCCGCGCTCAACGCGCCCGCAGCACGCCCCCGGCGGGCACGGACAGCACGCCGTCGGTCCAGCGCAGGCCGGTGAGGTCACGGACGACGACGTCGGCGCCGGCCGTCAGCGCCCGCGCACCGATCCCGACCACCCGTGCGCCGGCCGCTCGCCCGGCGGCGATCCCGGCGGGGCTGTCCTCGAGGACCACGGTCTCCTGCGGGCGCAGACCCAGGGCCTGCGCGCCGAGGCGGTAGCACTCCGGGTCGGGCTTGCCCGCCCGCACGTCCGGGCCGGTGACCATCGCCTTCGGCAGGGGCAGGCCGGCGGCGGTCAGCCGAGCGGTGGCCAGCGCCGGGGTGCCGGAGGTGACCACGGCCCACACCTCCGCGGGGAGGGAGGCCAGCAGGTCGGCGGCGCCGGGGACGGCGGGCACCGTCTCGGCGTCCTCGAGCTCGTAGCGGTCGATGAGCGCGGTCGCCGCCACCCGCCGCGCCCCGGGCACGAGGTCGGCGACCGTGTCGGCCGACCGGCGGCCGTGCACCACGGCCATGACGCCGGCGGGGTCGAGCCCCTGCTCGGTGGCCCACCGCGACCAGGAGGCCGTGACGGCGGCGTCGGAGTCGACGAGGACGCCGTCGTTGTCGAACAGCAGGCCGCGGGCGGGCAGCTCGAGCGGGGCCCTCACGCCCAGAGCTGGCCCTCGAGGGCCGCGGTGGCCTCGTCGAGGGTGCCGGCGTAGGCGCCGGTGGAGAGGTACTTCCAGCCGCCGTCGCAGACGATGAAGACGATGTCGGCCCTGCGGCCCGCCGCGACCTCCTTGTCGGCGATGCCCAGGGCGGCGTGCAGGATCGCCCCGGTCGAGATGCCGGCGAAGATGCCCTCGCGCTCGACCAGCTGCCGGGTGCGGTGGATCGCGTCCTCCGGCCCGACGGAGAAGCGGGAGTCGAGCAGCTCGGCGTCGTAGAGCTCCGGGATGAACCCCTCGTCGATGTTGCGCAGCCCGTAGACCAGCTCGCCGTAGCGCGGCTCGGCGGCGATCACCTGGACGTCGGGCTTGTGCTCGCGGAAGTAGCGCGAGCAGCCCATGAGCGTGCCGGTGGTGCCCAGGCCCGCGACGAAGTGGGTGATCGAGGGCAGGTCGGCGAGGATCTCCGGGCCGGTGCCGGTGTAGTGCGCCTCGGCGTTGGCCGGGTTGCCGTACTGGTAGAGCATCACCCAGTCGTCGTGCTCGGCGGCCAGCTCCTTGGCCATCGCCACGGCCTGGTTGGAGCCGCCGGCGGCCGGCGAGCTGATGATCCGCGCGCCGTACATCTCCAGGAGCTGGCGGCGCTCCACCGAGGTGTTCTCCGGCATGACGCAGATCAGCCGGTAGCCGCGCTGCCGGGCCACCATCGCCAGCGAGATGCCGGTGTTGCCGCTGGTCGGCTCCAGGATCGTGTCGCCCGGCGCGAGCTTCCCCTCCTTCTCGGCCGCCTCGATCATCGAGATGGCGGCCCGGTCCTTGATGGAGCCGGTGGGGTTGTGGTCCTCGAGCTTGGCCCACAGCCGCACGTCGGGGGTCGGCGACAGCGACGGCAGCCCGACCAGCGGGGTGCCGCCGAGGGAGTCGACGAGGGAGGCGAAGCGGGCCATCGAGTGCTCTTCCGGGAGACGGAGGGTGGGGACGGGGAGGACGGGGCCTCAGCAGCCGCCGGCGACCGCCGGGAGGATGGTGACCGAGTCGCCGTCCTTGACCTGGGTGTCCAGCGCACCGGTGAAGCGCACGTCCTCGTCGTTGACGTAGACGTTGACGAAGCGGTGCAGCTTGCCCTCCTCGGTCACCAGGCGGCCCTTGAGGCCCGGGTGCTTGGCGTCGAGGTCGTCGACGAGCGCGCCGAGGGTGTCCCCGCTGCCCTCGACGGTCTTGTTGCCGCCGGTGTGGGTGCGCAGGATGGTCGGGATCCGGACCTCGATGGCCATGGTGTGCGGTTCTCCTCGGGAGGGGTCGGGGACGTGCGGCAGCGCTGCGGAGGGCAGCGCGGGAGTGCTCTCGGTCGCGGGCAACGCCCGCTCGCCGCCGGGAATTCCTACGGGCGGCCGGCCCCCCTGCAGGAGGGGCCTTCCTCAGTCGTAGACGACGGTCGTCGGCGAGTGGCCGAACAGGTAGGACTCGACGACCTCGACGTCCTCCTCGGTCACCTGGCCGCCGACGATGCGGAAGCTGCGGAACTCGACCTCGTCGCCGGCCAGCCCGGTCCGCTCGCCGTGGTGCCGGGTGGAGACGAGGACGTAGTGCGCGTTCGGCTCGGAGGCGTAGCTGACGTCGGTGCGCGACGGGTACGCCTCGGTCGCGGTGTGCGAGTGGTAGACGACGACCGGTTCCTCGTCGCGGTCGTCCATGTCCCGGTACAGCCTGAGCAGGTCGGCGGAGTCGAACTCGTAGAACGTCGGCGACCGTGCGGCGTTGAGCATCGGGATGAACCGCTCGGGACGGTCGCTGCCCTCCGGGCCGGCGACGACGCCACAGGCCTCGTCCGGGTGGTCCTCCCGGGCGTGGGCCACGATGGCGTCGTAGGTCGCGCGGTCGATGCGCAGCACGACGCCCAGTCTAGGCGGCGCCGCGCGGCCGCCGGGACGTCGGTCCGGGCGGAGGACGGGTCACCGGCGGGTCACCGACCGGATACGGTGCGGGACCGTGGTCCTCGAGCTGCTCATGGTCGTCGGCGTGGTCCTGCTCGCCCTGCCGTCGCTGTGGCTCGGCGTCGGCGGGCTGACCCGGCGCACCGGGCACTACAGCAGCGACGTCACCGCCGACCGGGCCTCGCTGGTCCTGCTCGTCGCCGTCCGCGCGCTGACCCTGCTGCTGGTCCTGCTGCTCTCGGCGGTCGTGCTCGTCTGCGCCGTCGGGGCGTTGGTCCGTGACCTGGAGATGCCCAGCCTGGTGTCGGTGTTCTTCGTCCTCGACCTGCTGCTCGCGGTGCTGGTGGTGCTCACCTTCGGCCGGCGCGACCGGCGGCGACGGCGTCGACGAGCGACCCCTGCAGCGCGGTGAGCCAGTAGTAGACGGCCAGCTGCTGGCCCTCCTCGCCCGTCGGGTCGTCGGGCGGCTCGGTCTCCTCGGTGACGCCGATCCGCTCCCCCAGCGCCAGCCGCAGGTCGTTGGTGGTGCGCAGCCAGGCGCCGGCCTGCTCGCGGTCCAGGCGCACCTCGCCGCCCCCGGCCGCGAGCGTCGCCCGGACGGCGGCGAGGTCGTCGGTCTTGCCGCTGCGCAGCGCCGCCTCGGTCATCTCGCGGTAGTCGGCGGCCAGCCGCGGGTCGCTGCGGTGCCCGGCCGGCAGCAGCCGGTCGAGCACGGGATCGCCCTCGACGTCGGCGGGGTCGGCGGCGAGCAGCTGCTCGAGCTGGTCGAGCAGGAGGCCGAGGACGCCGGCCTCGGCGGGGTCCAGGCGGGCGACGACGTCGTTCCCACGACGGCGGAAGGGTTTCACGAGTCCCGCTGGTAGGTGGCCCACAGGCCGTAGGCGTGCAGCCGGCTGGTGTCGTGCTCCATCCGCTCGCGCGGGCCCGAGCTGACGATGGCCCTGCCCTCGTGGTGCACCTGCAGCATCAGCCCGGTGGCCGTCGGCTCGTCGTAGCCGAACAGCTCGCGCAGCACGTGGGTCACGTAGGTCATGAGGTTCACCGGGTCGTTCCAGACGATGGTGACCCACGGTCGGTCGAGGTCGGCGGTCTCCTCGACCGTGGTCTCGGGTGTCTGCGTCGGCGCGAGGGGTCCGGCCACGTCACCACTCTAGGACGGCACACCTAGGCTCCGGCCATGCCGACGGGTCCCGCCCTCCTCACCGACCGGTACGAGCTGACGATGGTCGCCGCCGCCCTGGCCGACGGCACCGCCGACCGCGACTGCGTGTTCGAGGTCTTCGCCCGGCGGCTGCCGCACGGCCGCCGCTACGGCGTCGTCGCCGGCACCGGCCGCCTGATCGAGGCGCTGCCGGAGTTCTGCTTCGGCGACGACGAACTCGAGACGCTGCGCGCCCAGGGGCTCACCGACCCCCGGCTGCTCGACTGGCTGGCCGGCTTCCGCTTCTCCGGCGACGTCGACGGCTACGCCGAGGGCGAGCCGTTCTTCCCCGGCTCCCCCGTGCTCACCGTCCGCGCGCCGTTCGCCGAGGGCGTGCTGCTGGAGACCCTGGTGCTGTCGGTGCTCAACCACGACAGCGCGATCGCCTCGGCCGCCGCGCGCATGGTCGGCGCGGCCTGCGAGCGGCCGTGCATCGAGATGGGCTCGCGCCGCACCCACGAGCAGGCCGCCGTCGCCGCGGCGCGCGCCGCCTCGCTGGTCGGGTTCGTGGCCAGCTCGAACCTGGAGGCCGGACGGCGCTACGGCGTCCCGACGACGGGCACCAGCGCGCACGCGTTCACCCTGCTGCACGACGACGAGACCGACGCCTTCCGCGCGCAGATCGAGGCGCTCGGCGTCGGCACCACCCTGCTGGTCGACACCTACGACGTCGTCCAGGGGATCCGCAACGCCGTCGCGGTGGCCGGGCCGGGGCTGGGCGCGATCCGGCTCGACTCCGGCGACCTGCCCACGCTGGCCACGCACGCCCGCGAGCTGCTGGACTCCCTCGGCGCGACCGGCACGCGGATCATCGTCACCAGCGACCTCGACGAGTTCGCCATCTCCGGGCTGATGGCCGCGCCGGTCGACGGCTACGGGGTGGGCACCTCGCTGGTCACCGGCTCGGGCGCCCCGACCGCCGGGATGGTCTACAAGCTGGTCGAGCGCGACGGGGTGCCGGTGGCCAAGCGCTCGGAGGGCAAGAACTCCGTCGGCGGCCGCAAGACCGCCGTCCGCCGGCACGACGCCGACGGGACGGCGACCGCCGAGGTGGTCACCAGCGGGCGGGTCGAGCCCCGGGACGGCGACCGGTCGCTGCTGGTCGAGCTGGTCCGCGGCGGGCGGGTGGTCGACCCCTCCTCCCCGGCCGACGCGCTCACCGCGGCGACGGCGCACCACCGCCGGGTGCGCGAAGCGCTGCCGCCCGAGGCATGGGCGCTCTCGCGCGGGGAACCGGCACTGGAGACGGTGACCGAGTGAGGACGGGAGGACCGCGATGAGCCGCGCACTGCTGGTGGTCGACGTGCAGAACGACTTCTGCGAGGGAGGCAGCCTGGCGGTGGCCGGCGGCGCGGCCGTGGCGGCGGCCATCAGCGCCCACGTCCGCGACGCGGCCGGGGAGTACGCGCACGTCGTCGCCACCCGGGACCACCACGTCGACCCCGGCGGCCACTTCGCCGAGCAGCCGGACTTCCTGGAGACGTGGCCGGCGCACTGCGTCGTCGGCACCGCCGGGGCGGAGCTGCACCCCGCGCTGGACCGGGAGCCGCTCGAGGCGGTCTTCGACAAGGGCGAGTACGCGGCGGCCTACTCGGGCTTCGAGGGGCGCGCCGAGGGGACACCGCTGGCCGACTGGCTGCGCGAGCGCGGGGTGGACGCCGTCGACGTCGCCGGCATCGCCACCGACCACTGCGTGCGGGCCACCGCGCTCGACGCCGTCGGCGAGGGCTTCGCGACCCGGGTGCTGCTGCACCTCACCGCCGGGGTCTCCGAGGCCTCCACCGACGCCGCCCTCGACCAGCTCCGCACCGCCGGCGTCCAGCTCGAGGGCACGGTGACCCGGGGCTGAGGTGCCCTCGTGGTGGTCCTCGTGCTCCGCGGGCGCTGCAGGACCCCCGACGCACGAGGAACGCCCGCAAACGCCGCGTCACAGCGCGTCGAGGACCTCGTCCCTCGTGAAGCCGAGGACCTGCAGGACGGCGTCGAGGTAGGGCTGGTTGAGCGCGGTGTGGGCCTGCTCGCGCACCACCGGCTTGGCGTTGAAGGCGATGCCCAGGCCGGCGGCGTTGAGCATGTCGAGGTCGTTGGCGCCGTCGCCGACGGCCACCGTCTGCTCGAGCGGGATGCCGTGCTCGGCGGCGAAGCGGGCCAGCGCGCGCGCTTTGCCGGCGCGGTCGACGATCTCGCCCACCAGACCTCCGGTGAGCCGGCCGTCGGCCACCTCGAGGGTGTTGGCCGCCGCGAAGTCCAGGCCCAGTGAGACGGCGAGCGGGTCGGTGATCTGGGTGAAGCCGCCGCTGACGATGCCGCAGCGGAAACCCAGCCGCTGCAGGGTCCGGATCAGCGTGCGGGCGCCCGGGGTCAGCTCCAGGTGCTCGCGGACCTCGTCGAGCACCTCGACCGGCAGCCCGGCCAAGGTGCGCACCCGGGCGCGCAGCGACTCGGCGAAGTCCAGCTCGCCGTTCATCGCGGCCGCGGTGATGCGGGCGACCTCGGCGGCGCGGCCCGCGCGGGCGGCCAGCTCGTCGATGACCTCGCCGCGGACGAGGGTCGAGTCGACGTCGAGGACGATCAGCCGCTTGCTGCGCCGGGCCAGCCCCACCTGCTCGACGGCGATGTCGGCACCGCTGGCGGCGGCGACGGCGGCCAGCGCGGTGCGCAGCTCGGTGGCCTCGGCGCCGGAGACCGTCAGCTCCAGGCTCGTGACCGGGTAGTCCGACAGCCGGCGGATCGCGTCGATGTTGCCGCCGACCCCCGCGATGGCCGTGGCGGCTCCCGCGACGGCCGCGGGCGGCACCGGGCGGCCGAGCAGGATGACGTGGTGCGGGCGGCCTGCGCGGGCGCCGCCCGGGCCCGGGCCGGAGGCCGACTCGATCTCCACCCGGACCCCGGTGGCCTCGGCGACCCCGGCCCCCAGGCGGGCCAGCCCGGAGAGGAAGGTGGCCTCGTCGACCGGCCCGTCGGCCGGCAGGGCGCCCAGGACGACGCCGAGCACCAGGTGGCCGTGCACGACGACCTGCTCGACGTCGACCACCTCGACCGGCGCGAGACCCTCGGCGCCCTCGGCCAGCGCACCGAAGAGCCGGGCGGTCACCCCGGGCCGGTCGACGCCGGTCACCGTCAGGAGCGCGCGGGGCCCCTCCACCGGCGGGTGGGCAGCTGTGCGGGGAGCGGGGTCGAGCGACACGGCGTCATGGTGCCGCACGCTCCGGGCCGGCCCCGGAGGCGGTCCGGACACGGCGACGCCCCGCCGGCCGGGGCCGACGGGGCGTCGCTGGTGAGATCGCGGGCGGCCCCGCTGCAGGGTCCCGCCGCGAGCCTGCGAGCGGTGGGGGGCAGCGGGGTCCTTCTAGAAGGGATCGGGGTCGTTGGGACCCTGACGGGGACCGGAGTCGCCGGACAGCTCGCTGACCCCGCCGTAGGGCTCGTGCCGCTTCCCGACGTGCGCCTCGCGCTGGAGCCGCTCGATGAGGTGCGGGTAGTGCGCCTCGAAGGCCGGGCGCTCCGACCGGATCCGCGGGATCTCCGTGAAGTTGTGCCGCGGCGGCGGGGACGACGTCGCCCACTCCAGCGAGTTGCCGTGACCCCAGGGGTCGTCGCGCAGCGCGAGGCGGCCGTACTTCCACGACTTGGCGACGTTGTAGAGGAACGGGATCGTCGAGGCGCCCAGGATGAACGACCCGATCGTCGAGATCACGTGCAGCGTCGTGAAGCCGTCGGTCGGCAGGTAGTCGACGTACCGGCGCGGCATGCCCTCCGTGCCCAGCCAGTGCTGGACGAGGAACGTCGCGTGGAAGCCGATGAAGGTCAGCCAGAAGTGCAGCTTGCCCAGCCGCTCGTCCATCATCCGGCCGGCCATCTTCGGGAACCAGAAGTAGATGCCGGCGTAGGCGGCGAACACCACGGTGCCGAAGACGACGTAGTGGAAGTGGGCGACGACGAAGTAGCTGTCGTTGACGTGCCAGTCCAGCGGCGGGCTGGCCAGCAGCACACCGGTCAGACCGCCCAGGAGGAAGGTCACCAGGAAGCCGATCGAGAACAGCATCGGCGTCTCGAAGGTGAGCTGCCCGCGCCACATGGTGCCGATCCAGTTGAAGAACTTGATGCCGGTCGGCACGGCGATCAGGTAGGTCAGGAAGGCGAAGAACGGCAGCAGCACGGCGCCGGTCGCGTACATGTGGTGCGCCCACACGGTCAGCGAGAGGCCACCGATGAGGAGCGTCGCGGCGACCATGCCCTTGTAGCCGAACAGCGGCTTGCGCGAGAACACCGGGATGACCTCGGTGATGATGCCGAAGAACGGCAGCGCGATGATGTAGACCTCGGGGTGGCCGAAGAACCAGAAGAGGTGCTGCCACAGCATCGGCCCGCCGTTCTCGTCGGAGTAGACGAGGGCGCCGAGGTTGCGGTCGGCCAGCATCGCCAGCAGCGCCGCGGTGAGGATCGGGAAGGCCAGCAGCACCAGCAGGCTGGTGACCAGCGTGTTCCAGGTGAAGATCGGCATCCGGAACAGGGTCATGCCCGGCGCCCGCAGGCAGACGATCGTGGCGGTGAAGTTGACCGCGCCGAGGATGGTGCCCAGGCCGCTGACCGCCAGACCGCAGAACCACATGTTGACGCCGACGCCGGGGGTGTGCACGACGTCGGAGAGCGGGGCGTAGGCGTACCAGCCGAAGTCGGCCGCCCCACCGGGGGTGAAGAAGCCCGAGACGACGATCGCGCTGCCGAAGAAGAACAGCCAGAACGAGAAGGCGTTCAGCCGCGGGAAGGCGACGTCGGGCGCACCGATCTGCAGCGGCATGATCAGGTTCGAGAACGCGAAGAACAGCGGCGTCGCGAACATCAGCAGCATGATGGTGCCGTGCATCGTGACCAGCTGGTTGTACTGCTCCGGTGACAGGAACTGCAGGCCGGGCTGCCCCAGTTCGCCACGGATCAGCATGGCCATGAAGCCACCGATGATGAAGTAGGCGAACGAGGTGGCCATGTACATCAGGCCGATGGTCTTGTGGTCCGTGGTCCGCAGCAGGTTCGACAGCTGGGAGCCCCGCTGGACCTCGCGAGCCGGGCTCGGCCGGCTCACGATCGGTGCAGGCGCGATCGTCACGAGCCGCAGCTTAGACCGTGTGCGCCGGGGCCGTCCGGCCCGACCGGGAGGGCACGCCGCCGCACGGAGCGTGCACCCCGGCGCACCCTCAGGTCACATCATGATCACGATGGTTTCCGCCCTGCTCAGGAAGGGAACAGGACCGTCCGGCGCTGGAGATCCCAGGCCCCGGCCACCTCGGCCACATGCTCAGGAGGTCCACCGTGGAGATCCTCTGGAACATCATCGTGCTGATCGTCGTCGGCGCGATCGCCGGCTTCATCGCACGCGCCGTCGTCCCGGGCAAGCAGTCGATGAGCATCGGGATGACCATCGTGCTCGGCATCGTCGGCTCCCTCGTCGGGAACCTGCTCGGCAGCCTGCTCAGCGGCAGGGGCTTCGAGCTCGGCACCGCCGGGATCATCGGCTCGATCATCGGCGCCATCGTGGTGCTGCTGGTCTACGTGTTCGCCACCCGGGGACGCAGCCGCGCCGTACGGTGACGTCGTTCCCGCCGCCGTGACGGCGTCGGGGACACCGCACAGCACAGCCCGGAGGGGCCCGGCCGCCACGGCCGGGCCCCTCCGGCGTCCACGGGGTCAGACCGTCCAGGTGGTGACGTCGACGGCGAGGGTCACCGACACGTGCGCCGGCAGCCGCGCCACCGCGCCGGCCAGCCGCCCCGGCGCGAGGTGCCGCGCGTGCGGCCCCATCCCCACGACGGTGGTGACGGCGCGCCGGTCGAGCACCAGCTCCTCGCGGTGCCGCACTCCCCCGGCCGGCGTGAGGTGCGGCTCGAGCGCGCTGGACAGCCGCGCCGCCTTGTCCGGGTCGACCCGCAGCAAACCCAGCGGCCCGACCAGCTCGGCGAGGTGGTCGGGCGCGGGGGTGGCCACCACCAGCCGGCCGCCGGGACGCAGCACCCGCGCGGTCTCCGGGCCGTTGCGCGGGGCGAAGACGACCGTCACCCGGTCCACGGCGGCGTCGCGGACCGGCAGCCGGGCCCAGGTGTCGGCGACGACGGCCAGCGCGCGGGGCGAGGCCCCGGCCGCCCGCCGGGCGGCGTAGCGCGAGGAGTCGAGCACCACACCCACGGCGTCGGGCAGCCGGTCGAGGACACCGGCCAGGTGGTGCCCTGTGCCGCCGCCGAGGTCCAGGACGCCGTCCACCGGCCCCTCCCCCGCGGCGACCGCGTCGGCGAGGACACGGGTCAGCCCGGCGTAGGTGCCGGCGGCGAGCACCTCCGCCCGGTCGGCCACCATCGCCGCGGTGTCGCCCGGCGGCGGCGTGTGCCCCGGCGGCAGCAGCGTGACGTGGCCCTGCCGGGCGCGGTCGAAGGAGTGCCCGGCAGGGCAGCGCAGGCCGGTGTCCCCGGGCAGGGCCGCCAGGGGCTGCCCGCACACCGGGCAGGCGAGCAGCGCCACCGCCCGCGCCGGCCAGGGCCGCCGATCGCTCACGGCCGGCCCGCGGGCGTGGCCACCGCCGGCGGCGCCCGCGGCGGGGGGGGGGGGCGCGCCCGGGGTCGGGGGG
>NZ_JBFNXQ010000027.1:0-53139 GCF_041018925.1 Geodermatophilus maliterrae | reverse complement strand
GGGACGGCGGCGGGAGCACCCAGCGCGGGGCTCGCGGCCATGGCCGCCGGTGCCAGCAGCTCGCGCTTGCGCAGGACGTAGGGCGAGTAGGGGAAGCCCTCGCCGTTGAGCTCCTCGACCGAGGGGCCGCGGCCCGGCAGACCGAGTGCGGTCAGCGCGGCGCGGACGTCGGCCGTGGTCCACAGCCGCGGGTTGTCCACGCCGGCGTAGCGGGCCGCGCGGGCGATGCCCAGCAGCAGCGAGCGGGGCTCCAGCAGCGCCACCTGGTCACCCTCGCCGAGGTCGCCGTCGGCCGGCACCAGTCCGGTGAGGTCGCCGACGAGGACGGTGAGCCGGGCGATCCGGCCCGGCTCCAGACCGGCGCGGCGCAGCCGGACGGCGGCGTCCATGCCGGCGCGCATCAGCCCGTCGAGCGGTGAGGACCCGCCCCCGGCCAGCTGGAGCACCTCGCCGGGGCCGGCGCCGGGGCCGATGGTCCAGGAGCCCTCGGGGGCGGCGGTGACCACGCCGCTCTGGCGCACCACCTCGACGATGCGCACGACGGCCAGGCCCTCGGGGACGAAGAGGACGGCGTCGGAGACCCGCCGCTCCATCGGCCCGTCGACGACGGGGATCGACGCGACGACGGCGCCGCGGACGGTGCCGCCGCGGTCCCATCGGGTCAGCTCGGCGAAGAGCGCGCGCTCCCCTGCCGTCTGCAGCGGCACCGGGGTCAGGGCCAGCACGTCGTCCTCCGGAACGGGTCGGGTGCGGTGGGCAGGCGCCGGGGGCGCGCAGGGGCGGTCGTCGGACCCGCGGGGCACGCCGGGGCGGCCGCGCCCGACGCTACGTCATGTGACGGGGCGGTCCGGCTCCTCAACGCGACGACGCGCCGCCACCGGGGGGCGCGGCGGCGAGGACGTCGGCGGAGCGGCCCGGCTCGACGGGACGACGCCAGGCGTCGAACGAGGAGCTGCGGGCGACCAGGTCCACCGCCGTCCACAGGGCGGTGAAGCCGACGAGGACGAGGCCGATGGACCACCAGGAGAAGTCCCAGGGCGGCAGCAGGCCGGCGGCGTCCTGCACCCCGGCGGCGGCGTAGACCGCGGCCACGGTGGCGGGCGCGGCCGTCCAGCCGGGCAGCCGGTGGGTGACCGCCAGGTCGACGCACACCGCGCCGACCAGCAGCACGAACGGCAGCACCGACGGCGGGAAGTCCAGCGCGACCAGGCCGAGCCACACCACGGCCCGGTAGGCGAGGTAGGTGCCGACGACGACCGACGCCGCCCACCGCAGGCCGACGACCTTCCGCGCGACGACCAGGGACAGCAGGCCGGCGCAGACGAGCCACGCCGGGTGCACCCAGGAGGGCACCGGGAGCATGAACATCGTGGGGGTCTGCCCCTGCGCGGCGGCGAAGTCGAGCAGCTGCGGCTCGGCCGTCGTCGCTCCGGCCTCGTAGGCGCGCAGCGACAGCACGCCGTACTCCTGGTGCTGGTCGGGGAAGACCACGTTCTCGACGAAGAACAGCCACAGCCCCAGCGCGACCAGGTCGCGGGTGCGGCCCGGGGCGGCGTAGAGCCACCAGCCGCGGATCGCCCCGGCGAGCATGATCGCCGTCCCGATGTAGAGCAGCGCGTGGCTGGGGCTCCAGCTGGTGATGTCCAGCCCGTTGATCCGGTGGTTGAGGATGTCGATCGGGATGGCGATCAGGAAGGTGCCGATCCCCCACTGCATGAGGTGCAGCGCCCGCCGGTCGACGCCGTGGCCGCTGTAGCTGTGGAACACCACCAGCGCGACGACGACGGCCGTCCCCGCCGAGTTGAGCAGGTGCGGGGGCGCCAGGTCGTCGCGCAGCCACCGGAAGTGCCAGGAGACGTCCCACGACGAGCCCAGCATCTTGAGCAGGAAGGCCCCGAGCCAGGCGGTGTAGATCCAGCGCAGCTCGGCCTGGCCGGTCGGCCGGCCGGGGTGACCCGGCGTCATGTAGGCCAGCCAGAGCCAGCGGAGCAGCGCGACGGGGTGCCGGAGCCCGGCGGCCAGCGAGCCCGGCGCCGGGGGCACCGCTCGGGCAGGCGCGGCGGAGGCGGCGGGGTGGGGCACGGGGGGACTCCAGGGGTGCGGGACGGGAGAGGCCGAGCCTAACGGCGGGAGGAGCCGATTCCGACCCTTGAGTGGCGCCGGTGTGGCTGCTGCGGTACGAGGCGGACACGCGTGGCGGCCGGGACGAACGGGACTCCGCGACGGGCGCGACGTAGGGTCGGGCGTCGTGGCGGACACCGGCGGGCACCTGGTCTGGATCGACTGCGAGATGACCGGGCTGGACCTCGTGAGGGACAAGCTGATCGAGGTCGCCGTGGTCGTGACCGACTCCGAGCTGCGGGTGCTCGACCCGGGCCTGGACCTGGTGATCTCGGCCGAGGACGCCGACCTCGAGGGCATGGCCGACGTCGTCGTCGAGATGCACGCGAAGTCCGGGCTGACCGATGCGGTGCGCGCCTCGACGCTCACCGTCGCCGAGGCCGAGCAGCAGGTGCTCGCCTACGTCAAGCGGTGGGTGCCCGAGCGGCGCACCGCTCCGCTGTGCGGCAACTCGATCGCCACCGACCGCGGCTTCCTCGCCCGGGACATGCCCGAGCTCGACGACCACCTGCACTACCGGATGGTCGACGTCAGCTCGGTGAAGGAGCTGGCCCGCCGCTGGTTCCCGCGGGTCTACTTCGCCCAGCCGCCGAAGGGCCTGGCGCACCGGGCGCTGGCCGACATCGTCGAGAGCATCCGCGAGCTGGCCTACTACCGGCGGACGCTGTTCGTCGACGCGCCCGGGCCCTCGACGTCGCAGGCGCAGCGCGCCGCCGGAGAGGTCTCGACGTCCTTCGCCGACGTCCTCGCCGCCGCCGACGCCAGCGCCCCGGACGAGGCGGCGGACGGCACACCCCCGGCGGCGTCGGGGAGCTGACCGGCTCGGGTATCGTTCTCGCTGCTCCCCGGCGCCGCAGGCCCCGGGAAGTGCACGCGGTGGGTGTAGCTCAGCTGGTAGAGCACCAGGTTGTGATCCTGGGTGTCGCGGGTTCGAGCCCCGTCACTCACCCCACGGAGAGAGGCCCCGGTCGGTTCGCCCGACCGGGGCCTCTGCGTTCCACGCACCACCCAGGGAGATGGACCGATGACCACGACCGCCCCGACCCGCCCGGACGGCACGGGCCCGACGCCGGCCGACGTGGTCGCCGAGGCCGCGCGCCGGCGGACGTTCGCCGTCATCAGCCACCCCGACGCCGGCAAGTCGACGCTCACCGAGGCGCTGGCCCTGCACGCCCGGGTGATCGGCCAGGCCGGCGCGGTGCACGGCAAGGCCGGGCGGCGCGGCACGGTGTCGGACTGGATGGACATGGAGAAGGCCCGCGGGATCTCGATCACCTCGGCCGCGCTGCAGTTCTCCTACCGCGACACCGTGGTGAACCTCCTCGACACCCCCGGGCACGCCGACTTCTCCGAGGACACCTACCGGGTGCTCACCGCCGTCGACGCCGCGGTCATGCTCGTCGACGCCGCGAAGGGGCTCGAGACGCAGACGATGAAGCTGTTCGCCGTCTGCCGGCACCGCGGCATCCCGGTGGTCACCGTGGTCAACAAGTGGGACCGCCCCGGCAGGGACGCCCTGGCGCTGATGGACGAGGTCGCCGAGCGGACCGGGCTCACGCCGACACCGCTCACCTGGCCGGTGGGGATCGCGGGCGACTTCCGCGGCGTGCTCGACCGGCGCGACGGCGGCTACCGGCGGTACACCCGGACGGCGGGAGGTGCCACGGTCGCTCCCGAGGAGCTGCTCTCCCCCGCCGAGGCCGCCGCCCGCGAGCCCGACGCCTGGGCCCGGGCGTGCGAGGAGGCCGACCTGCTGGCCGCGACCTCGGGGGAGCACGACCAGGACCTGTTCCTCTCCGGTGTGACCACGCCGGTACTGTTCGCCTCGGCGATCTCCAACTTCGGCGTCGGCGCGCTGCTCGACGTCCTCGTCGACCTGGCCCCCGCACCGGCCGGCCGGCCCGACACCGACGGGACTCCCCGTCCGGTCGACGCGCCGTTCAGCGCGTTCGTCTTCAAGGTGCAGTCGGGCATGGACGCCGCCCACCGCGACCGGCTGGCCTACATCCGGATCTGCTCCGGGGTGTTCGAGCGCGGCATGGTGGTCACCCACGGGCCCACCGGCCGTCCGTTCGCGACGAAGTACGCCCAGCACGTCTTCGGGCGCGAGCGCGAGAGCATCGACGTCGCCTACCCCGGTGACGTCGTCGGGCTGGTCAACGCCTCGGCGCTGCACGTCGGCGACACGCTGTACGCCGGGCGCCCGGTCGCCTTCCCGCCGCTGACCACCTTCGCGCCCGAGCACTTCGCCGTCGTCCGGAGCCTCGAGACGGCCAAGCACAAGCAGTTCCGCCGCGGGATCGAGCAGCTGGAGTCCGAGGGCGTCGTGCAGGTGCTGCGCTCGGACCGGCGCGGCGAGCAGGCACCGGTCTTCGCCGTCGTGGGGCCGATGCAGTTCGAGGTGGCCACCCACCGCATGGAGCACGAGTTCCACGCCCCGGTGCGGCTCGAGCCGCTCCCCTACACCCTCGCGATGCGCACCGACGAGGCCTCGGTCGCGGGCATCACCGCCACCACCGGCACCGAGGTGGTGCAGCGCAGCGACGGCGAGCTCCTCGCGCTCTTCACCACCAAGTGGGTCATGGGCGTGGTGCGCAACGGCAAGCCCGGGCTGACCCTCGAGCCCCTGGTCGCCGCGCAGCTCGGCTGACGCCGCCCCACCGAACCCCGGTGTGACCTGGGTCGCGTCCGGCGACCGGATGTGTTCCGATGCAGCCGGGGATCGGACGAGCGCACCGGGGGCGCACGTGGACCGGAGTCAGGGCACCGTCGCGGTCATCGGAGCCGGGACCATCGGGCTGTCGTGGGCGGCGCTGTTCGCCGCGCACGGCCACAACGTGCGCGTGCAGGACCCGCGGCCCGGCACCGGCCCCGAGGTCGAGGCGGCGGTCCGCCACCACACCCGGCTGCAGCCGCAGGCCGGGGACCCGGCGGACCTGCTGGCGCGCATCGAGGTGGTCGGGGACGTCGAGGCCGCCGTCGCCGGCGCCGACGTCGTCCAGGAGAACGCCCCCGAGCGGCTGCCGCTCAAGCGGGAGCTGTTCGCCCGGATCGAGGCCGCCGCCCCCGAGCGGGCGCTGATCGCCTCGTCGACGTCGGCGCTCATGCCCAGCGACCTGGCACGGGAGATGCGCACCGCGGAGCGGCTGGTGGTCGGCCACCCGTTCAACCCGCCCGAGGTGCTGCCGCTGGTCGAGGTGGTGCCCGGCGAGCGGACCGCGCCGTGGGCGGTCGAGAGGGCGGTCGCCTTCTACCGCTCCGTCGGCAAGAAGCCCGTCGTCCTGCACAGGGAGATCGGCGGGTTCGTCGCCAACCGGCTGCAGTCGACGCTGTTCCGCGAGTGCGTGTGGCTGGTGTCCCAGGGCGTCGTCAGCGCCGCGGAGCTCGACGAGATCGTCACCGAGTCGATCGGCATCCGCTGGGCGACGGCCGGTCCGTTCGAGAGCTTCCACCTCGGCGGCGGGCCCGGCGGCATGCGGCACTTCCTCGAGCACCTCGGCCCGGGGATGGCGCGGCGCTGGAAGGTCGTCGAGCAGCCCGAGCTCGACGAGGCGACCGTCGAGCTGATCAGCAGCCAGGTGGAGGAGCGGTTCACCGGGCGCGGCTACGAGCAGCTGACCGACGACCGCGACCGAGCCCAGCTCGCGGTCATCGAGGCGCGCGACACCGCCCGGGGCGGGGAGGGCTGATGGACGTCGAGGAGGTCCGCCGGCAGTCGACGACGCCACTCGGCGCGCCCGCCTACCCAGCGGGGCGGTACCGCTTCACCGGCCGCGAGTACCTCAACATCCTGTACCGGACCGACGCCGAGGCGGTGCGGCGCGTGGTGCCCGAGCCGCTGACGGTCGCCGACCCGCTGGTCAAGTTCGAGGTCATGCGGATGCCCGACGTCACCGGCCTGGGGTCGTTCACCGAGTCCGGGCAGGTGCTGCAGGTCGAGTACGAGGGCGAGAGCGCCGACTACCTGCACGCCATGTACGTCGACAGCCTGGCCTCGATCGCCAGCGGCCGGGAGATCAGCGCCTTCCCGAAGAAGGCGGGCACGCCGAGCCTCTACGTCGACTCCGACACCCTCGTCGGCACCCTGGACTACGGGACGCTGCGGGTGGCCACCGCGACCATGGGCTACAAGCACGCGCCGATGAGCGACGAGGACGCGATCGCCGAGATCGGCCGGCCCACCTTCGGGCTGAAGGTGCTGCCCGGCTACGACCGGCGACCGCGGATCCTGGAACTGGTGCGCAGCCAGATCACCGACATCACCGTCCGCGGCGCCTGGACCGGGCCGGCGCGGCTGCAGCTGTTCGAGCACGCGCTCGCGCCGCTGGCAGACCTGCCGGTGCGGGAGGTCGTCTCGGCCAGCCACGTCCTGACCGACCTCACGCTGGGCCGGGCGAGCCTCGTCTTCGACTACCTGCAGGACTGACCGGACGCCGGCCGTCGGCGCCACGGGACGCAGCGGACGGGAGGAACAGGCGATGGCCGCACCGTTGGAGGGCGTGCGCGTGGTCGAGGTGGCCGGCTGGATGGCCGCCCCGGGTGCCGCCGCGCTGATGGCCGACATGGGGGCCGACGTCGTCAAGGTCGAGCCCCTCCGCGGGGACCCCATGCGCGGAGCCACCCGGCAGCCGCGGGTCCCCGAGGGGGAGAGCCCGATCGACGCGGCCTTCCAGATGGACAACCGCGGCAAGCGCAGCATCGCCGTCGCCATCAACGAGCAGCGGGGCGCCGACCTGGTCCGCCGGCTCGCCGCCCGCTCCGACGTCTTCCTGTGCAACCTGCTGCCCTCCCGCCAGGCCAGGTTCGGGCTGGACGCGACCACGCTCCTGGGGCTCAACCCGCGCCTCGTCCACGCCACCCTCACCGGCTACGGCCCCTCCGGCCCCGACGCGACCCGCCCCGGCTACGACCTCACCGCCTTCTTCGGCCGGGGTGCGGTCCTCGACGCGATGAGCGAGCCGGACAACCCGGCGCCGCCGCGGCTGCGCCCGGCGCAGGGCGACCACGCCGCCGCACTGGCCCTGTTCGGCGGCGTCCTCGCCGCGCTGCGCCTGGTCGAGGCCACCGGCGAGGGGCAGGTCGTGGACGTCAGCCTGCTCGCCGCCGCCGCGTGGACCATGTCCAGCGACCTCTCGGCCACGCTCGTCGACGGGGTCACCCCCACACCCCAGGGCCGCATCGCCCGGCCGCACGCCCTGCACGGCGGCTTCCGCTGCGCCGACCGCCGCTGGATCCTGCTGTTCATGCCCGAGCCGCACTGGTGGCCCCGGTTCTGCGAGGCCGTCGGCCGTCCCGGGTGGATCGAGGACGAGCGCTTCGCCACCTGGGCCGCCCGGGCGGTCAACATGCCGGAGCTCACCCGGCTCATGGACGAGGCCTTCGCCACCCGGCCGTTGTCGGAGTGGTGCGCGCTGTTCGACGAGCGGGGCCTCATCTGGGGACCGGCGTCCACCGTCGCGGAGTTCGCCGCCGACGAGCAGGCCGCCGCGGACGGGCTGTTCCCGGAGATCGGCGACGCGTCCGGACGGCGGTTCCGCACCGTCCGCGCACCGCTGCGCCTGCAGGGCGGCGACGTCGGCCCGCGCGGGCCCGCACCCGGGGTGGGCGAGCACACCACCGCCGTCCTCACCGAGCTGGGCGTCGCCGGGGACGACCTGGCCGCACTGGCCCGCGACGGCGTCATCGGGGGGTCCGGGGGGTGAGCCCCCGGGGCGACCCCGGCAGGGCTACTGCCGCGGAGCCGGCGCGACCAGGTCGCCGACCTCCACGCCGAGCACGCCGGGGCCGTCGCGGTACGTCCTCGTCGTGCCGTGCCGGGAGAGCATCGCCAGCGAGGCCCGGTTGTCCGCGGCCACCGTCGTCCGGAGCCGGGTCACGTCCGCCGGCCGACGGGCCAGCAGGGCGGTCATGAGGGCGCCGCCGACCCCGCGGCCGTGCCAGGCGTCGGTCACCGTCACCGCGACGTCGGCCACCGAGCGCTCGTCGGGGTAGCGCACCAGCCTGCCCACCCCCACCGGCCGCGCCGGCTCCTCCTCGGGCAGCACCGTCAGCAGCAGCGCCAGGTGGTCCACGCCGTCCACGCCGTCGACCAGCAGCCGCAGCACGGCGTCGGACAGCTCGGGCACGGGCGCGAGGAAGCGCCGCTGCCGCGAGGCCGCGGAGAGCTCCGCGTACCCCGCGCGCAGCAGGTCGTGGTCGTTGTCGAGCAGGGGCCAGATGAGCGCTGCCGTCCCGTCCCGCAGCGTCACCTCGGTGAGGGGACCGGGCGCGGTGCGGACGTGCGCGACGGTCCCCGGAGTGCTCATGTCCGGTGCAACGCCCCTCCGGAGCCGACCGATCCGCCCCGTGGGCAACGCCACCCCGTCCGGGAGGCGTGGTCCCTCAGCTCCGGGACGGGTCCGTCTCCACGGTGACCGCCGTCCCGGCCGGGTAGAAGAGCCCGGTGTGGCCGTCGGGCTCCCACCGCACCCGGTACGGCGGTCCCCCGTCGGGCTCGTGGCACTCGAGGACCACCCCGGTGCGTTCCGGCTCCCCCTGGTGCGTGGAGCGGATGACGATCCTGTCCCCGACGTGCGCTTCCACGGCGGCCTCCCGTCGAGCTCCCCCGGCCTGTGTCGTGCACCACAGCCTGCTCGCGGAGCCCGGAGCGGGCAAGGAGTTCGTCCGTGCAGGCGCCGGCGGACGCTCAGGCGTCCCGGCGCTGCAGGGCCCAGCGGGCGACGAGCACGGCGGCTCCCGCCCAGAGGAGGCAGATCGCCAGTCCCGTCAGCGGGCCGAAGAGGTCGACGGGGCGGCCGTACGTCCGGATGGCGACGGCGCCGGCGCGGTCGGGCAGGAACTGGACGGCGTCCTGCAGCACCGGCACCAGCTCGAGGACCGGGGAGACGAGGAAGAAGAAGGGCACGAGCAGGCTCAGCGCCCCGGACTGGTCGCGCATCAGCACGCCGACGGCCATGCAGAAGACCGCCAGGACCGTCGGCTGGACGACGGCGGCGACCAGCGAGCGGACCGAGCCGGGCGTGGCCAGGGTGGTCCCCGCCGGCCCCAGCAGCGCCTGCGTGGTGAGGAAGGTGGCGAGCGCGGTTCCCGCCGCGGTGACCAGCACCAGCCCGGCGCCGACCCCGAACCGGGCGGCGAGGAAGACGCCGCGGCGCGGGACGGCGGTGAGCGAGGTGTGGACGGTGTGCTGCCCGTACTCGCCCGCGGTGAGCAGCACGGCGAGCACGATCACCGCGACGTGCCCGAAGTTCAGGCCGTAGTAGGCGAGCACGGCGGGGTCGTAGTCGGCCTGGGCCGCCTGCGACCGGCCGATCGCGGCCACGGCGCCGACGCTCACGCCGAAGACGGTGACGGCGTAGGCCAGCAGGCAGGCCCACGTGGACCGGACGGTGACCGCCTTGAGCCACTCGGCGCGCAGCGCCGGGACGACGGTGGTCACGCGGCACCCCCGGCGGCGGTCAGGGCGAGGAAGGCGTCCTCGAGGGACCGCTCGACGGCGGCGAGCTCCAGCAGCGGCACGCCGGAGCCGGCGGCGACCGCGCTGACGCGCTCCGCGGGGAGGCCGGAGACGAGCAGCGCCCCATCCTCCGCGGTGGTGACGGTCGCGCCGTCGGCGACCAGCAGGTCGCGCAACTGCCCCGCCCGGGGACTGCGGACGCGCAGGAGGTGGCCGGCGGAGCCGGCGAGGAGGTCGCGCAGCGGCGTGTCGGCGAGCAGCCGGCCGCGGTCGATGACGAGCAGGTGGTCGGCGGTGAGCTCCACCTCGCCCATCAGGTGGCTGGAGACGAGGACGGTGCGTCCCTCCCGGGCCAGGTCGCGCAGGAACGTCCGCAGCCAGCGGATGCCCTCGGCGTCCAGGCCGTTCGTCGGCTCGTCGAGCAGCAGCACCGGCGGGTCGCCGAGCAGGGCGCCGGCGATGCCCAGCCGCTGGCGCATGCCGAGGGAGAGGCCCCGGACCCGGCGGCCGGCGACCGCGGCCAGGTCGACCAGGTCGAGCACGTCGGCGACCCGGCGGGCGGGGATGCAGTTGCTGGCGGCCAGCCAGCGCAGGTGGTCGCGGGCGGTCCGGCCGGGGTGCGCCGCGGCGCTGTCGAGCAGGGAGCCCACCGTGCGCAGCGGCGTGGGCAGGTCGGCGTAGGCGCGCCCGCCGACGTGCGCGCTGCCGCTGGTGGGCCGGTCCAGGCCGAGCACCAGCCGCAGCGTGGTCGACTTCCCCGCGCCGTTGCGGCCGAGGAAGGCGGTGACCACGCCCGGGGGCACGTCGAAGGTCAGGCCGTCCACGGCCACCGCGTCGCCGTACCGCTTGCCCAGGCCGCGGACCTGGACCACTGACTCGTTCCGGGATCTCATGCCACCACGCTCGCGCCCGGAGCCGCCCGCGCGCCTCCCCCGCGAGGTCCGGCCGTCTCCCTCTCCAGCGGGAGGTCCCCGGCGACCGGGGCGCGAGAGGATCGGACCGTGCGCAGCGTGCTCCGGCGGGGAACCGGCAGGACGATCTGGGCGCGGGTGCTGCACCTGGCCCTCGGGGCGTGGTTCGCCGTGGCCTGCGCGATGGTCTGGCCGGGGCTGCCCGACGCGTCCCCCCGGACGCTGGCCGGCCTGTTCCTCGCGCCCCTGCCGGCGCTCGCGGTGCTGGCCTGCGTGCCGGTGGTGCGCCGCAGCGAGGGCGTGCAGGCGCGGGCGCTGCTGCTGCCGGGCGACGACGAGGTGACGGTCGAGCCGTCCCGCACGTGGTCCGACCGCGGCCGGCTGCTGCTGTGGCTGTGCGTGCGCGTGGAGCTGGGCGTGCTCGCCGCTCTCGCCGTCGCCGGGGCGGTGTCCCTGCTGGCAGGTCCGCTGCCGTCCTGGGTGTGGGTGCCCGTGGCCGCCGCCGTCGTGCCGTGCCTGGTCCTCGTCCTCGCCGGCCTGGGCGCGCTGGCGGCGGCGGCCGCCCGGCGGCTGCTGCACCCGTCGCTGGCCGAGCGGCTGCGCGCGCAGCAGGTCAGGACCGAGCGGCTGCTGGAGCGCACCCGCCTGGCCGCCGAGCTGCACGACTCGATCGGTCACGCGCTCACCGTCACGCTGCTGCAGGCCGGCGCCGCCCGGGAGGTGGCCGGGCGCGACCCGGCGTTCGTCGACGCCGCCCTCGCCGCCGTGGAGGACAGCGCCCGGCAGGCCGCCGCCGACCTCGACCGCGTCCTCGCGCTGCTCCGGGACGGCGCCCCGCTCGCGGACGCGCCGACGCTGGCCGACGTCGGCCGGCTGGCGCGCGCCGCCCGGGCCGCCGGCGCCGACGTCGACCTCCGGGTCGAGGGACCGGTGGCCGGCCTCCCGCCGCTGGTCTCCCGGGAGGCCTACCGCATCGCCCAGGAGGCCCTCACCAACGCGCTGCGGCACGCCGGCCCGGTGCCCGTGGCGCTGCGGGTCGACGTGCACGCCGACGCGCTGGAGCTCGACGTCCGCAACCCCGTCCCCGTGCCCGCGCCGGCCTCGGTCGGCAGCGGCAGCGGGCTGGCCGGCCTGCGCGAGCGGGCCGCCGTCCTCGGCGGGACCGCCTCGGCCGGCCCCGTGGACGGCGACTGGCGGGTCGCCGTCCGGCTGCCCCTGGCCGGGCCGGCGTGACGATCCGGGTGCTGCTCGTCGACGACGAGGAGCTGGTCCGCGGCGGGCTGCGGGCCATCCTCGAGGCCCGCCACGACATCGAGGTCGTCGGCGAGGCGGCCGACGGGGCCGTCGTCGTCCCGCTGACCGCGTCGCTGCGCCCGGACGTCGTCGTCATGGACATCCGCATGCCGCTCGTGGACGGCATCCAGGCCACCCGCGACCTGCGGCGCCGGCTGGACGAGCCACCGCGGGTGCTCGTGGTCACGACCTTCGGCGACGACGAGAACGTCTACGCCGCGCTGCACGCCGGCGCGGACGGCTTCCTGCCCAAGCGGGCGCGCCCGGCCGAGATCGTCGACGCCGTCCGCGTCGTGGCCCGCGGCGACAGCCTGCTCTTCCCCGCCGCCATCCGGGCCCTCGCCGCCCGGCACGTGGCCCCCCTGCAGGGCCCCGCCGCGAGCTCGCGAGCGGTGGGGGGTAGGGAGGTCCGCTCCCTGACCGCACGGGAGCGGGAGATCCTGACCCTCATGGCGCGGGGGCTGTCCAACGGCGAGATCGCCGGCGAGCTGTACCTGGGCCTGCAGACGGTGAAGACCCACGTGAGCAGCCTGCTGCGCAAGCTCGGCGCCCGGGACCGCACGCAGGCGGTCATCACCGCCTACGAGTCGGGGCTGGTGCCGCTGACCTGAGCGGGCACGGCCGGCCGGTCCAGCGGGTGCGCGCGCTCGTCGGCCGGCAGCCGGGCGGCCAGCAGCACGACGACGGCCGGCACCGGCGGCACGAGACCGCCGCCGCGGCACCGATCAGCGCGGGGGCCGCTGCCCGCATGGGAACCGGGCGCAGCCGTGTCCCCGTGCCGGGTGGGACGGCTGGGTCGGGTGCGCCGGACACGCGCCGGCAGGTGCTGGCCCGGCCCCGCCCGGGCTCGGACCCTGGCGCCATGACCACTGCCTACTCCTACGGGACCGCGCACGCGGTCGTGATGGTCGGCTCGGTCGGCAGCCCCGACGGCCTCCAGCCCCGCCAGATCGGCCCGGCGCACGCCACGATCGGCCGCGTCAACGGCCGCAGCCGCAAGTCGCTGTGCGGCGCCTACGTGGCCGTCGACGAGCAGACCCTGTGGCCGCCGGAGGACTACGCGGAGGACCAGCTCTGCGCCGAGTGCGCCACGCTCGCGCTCCTCTGACGCCGCTCGCCGGTCAGCCGCCGGCGACCGAGGGCAGCACCTGCACCACCGCACCGCCGGGCACCGCCGCCGCCAGGCCCCCGGTGAAGCGGACGTCGTCGCCGTCGACGTAGACGTTGACGAACCGGCGCAGCGCCCCGGCCTCGTCCCGGATCCGCCGCTCGAGGACCGGGTGGTCGGCCGCCAGGGCGTCGAGCAGTCCGGCCAGCGTCGCCTCCGCCGGGCGCACCTCCAGCCGCCGGGCGCCGCCGGCCAGGTCGGCGAGGACGCCGGGCAGCAGCACCTCCACCGCGCCGGTCACGGCAGCCGCGCCGCGCGCACGCAGAGGACGTCGGGCAGGTGGCCGACCACGAGCGCGAACGTGTCGCCCTCGTCGGCGCTGGCGTACACGCACCCGTCCCTCGTGCCCACGTGGACACCGGTCGGGTCGGCCTCGTCCACGCAGACGGCGTCGCGCAGGACGGCGGTCCACGAGCCGTCGGGCAGGCCGGTGCCGAGCTCGGTCCACGTCGCGCCGGCGTCGCGGGTGCGGTGCACGCGCAGCCGGCCGCCGGGTGGCACCCGCTCGGCGTCGGCGACCAGGGGCACCACCCAGGCCGTGCCCGGCGTCCGCGGCGAGGTGACGACCGGGAAGCCGAAGTCGGCCGGCAGTCCGCCGGCGATCGACGTCCACGAGCCGCCGGCGTCGTCGGTGCGGAAGACGCCGAAGTGGTTCTGCGCGTAGAAGCGGTCCGGGTCCCCCGCGTCGGCGGCCACCTTGTGCACGCACTGGCCGTACTCGGGCGCGGGCTCCGGCAGGAAGACGGCGCTGATGCCGGAGTTGCGCGGCTCCCACTCCTCCCCGCCGTCGTCGCTGACGTAGACGCCGCCGGTGCTCATCGCCACGAGGACGCGGTCGCCGGTGGGGTGCGGCAGCACGGTGTGCACGGCCCCGCCGCCGGACCCGGGCGCCCAGGTGGGCCGGTGCGGGTGGTCCCACAGCCCGCGGACCAGCGTGAACGTGCGGCCGCCGTCGTCGCTGCGCCACAGCGAGTGCGGCTCGCACCCGGCCCAGACGACGCCGGGCCGCTCCGCGGTGTCGGGCCGCAGCTGCCAGACGCGGGCCAGCGCGGCACCGGTGTCGGCGGGGAACCGGATGGCGCCCTCGTCGGTCTCCGACCAGGTGCGGCCGAGGTCGTCGGACCAGGTGACGGTCGGTCCCCAGTGGCCGTACTGGACGCCGGCCAGCACGCGCGGCACCGGCCCGCGGACGTCGACGCCGACCGCGGCCACCTCCTGGGAGAGCAGGTGCGGTCCGTCGATCGTCCAGGTGCGGCGGTCGTCGTCGCTGTGGGCCAGCCACAGCCCCTTGCGCGTACCGATGGCGAGCAGGTCGGCCACGGTCCCTCCCGGTCGTCCCCGGGGCCGGCGCGGCCCCCTCCTGCGAGGACAGACCGGGCGGGACGGCGGAACTGAGCGGAGGGCACCGTCAGCGGGAGGGCACCGTCAGCGGGAGGGCACCGCCGTCAGCGGCGGGTGGCACCCCCGGGGCCGTCGTCGGTCACCGGCGCGCGCCCGTCGGCGTTCCGGGTGCCGTGCCCGTCGGCCAGGCCGGGGGCCAGCTTCTCGGCCTCGGCGCGCAGCCGCTCGGCGGCCGAGGCGTGCTCCTGCGCGGAGGCTGCGCGCTGGCGGGCCTCCTGCTCGGCCAGGCGGGCGCGCTCCTCGACCTCGGCCCGCTCGCGGCGGGCGCGGGCGGCCTGTTCCTCGGCCAGCGCCTGCTCCTTCTCGGCCTGCGCCCCGCGCAGCCGTGCCTCCTCGAGGTGCTCGCGCGCCTGGGCCCGCTGCTGCTCGCGGCGGCGGGCGCCGGCCACGCGGCTGCGCTTGGCGAGCGCGAGGCCGACCAGCGCCAGCAGGACGAGCGCGACGACGACGATGAGGACGATCACCCAGGTGTCCACGACTGCTCCCCTTCCCGAAGAGAACGCCGGGAGGGTGCCCCCCGCCCCACCTCGGGAAACGGAGATCACCTCAGCGCGCTACCGGCCTGCCACTCGTCCCACGGGATCGTCCAGTCGGAGATGTCCGAGGTGAGCGTCCCGGCGTCGGAGTTGCGGATCTCCACGACGTCGCCGGGCTGTGAGAAGTCGAAGAACCAGCGGGCGTTCTCGGTGGAGAGGTTGATGCAGCCGTGCGAGACGTTCTCCCGGCCCTGCTGGGCCACCGACCACGGCGCCGCGTGCACGAACTCGCCGCTGTCGGAGAGCCGGACGGCCCAGTCGACCGGCGTGCGGTAGCCGTCGGGGCTGTCGACCGGCACGCCGTAGGTGCTGGAGTCCATGACCCGCTCGGCGTTCATCTCGGTGACCACGTGCGGGCCGTTGTAGCTCGGGGTGTCGGGGCTGCCGGCGCTCATCGGGAAGGTCCGCACGAGCCGGTCGCCGTCGTGGACCTCGAGGGTGTGCGTGGCGGCGTCGGCGATCGAGACGTGCCGGTCACCGACGGAGAAGGAGACCGTGCGGTCCTTCTCGCCGAAGACGCCGTCGCCCAGGGCGACGCCCTCGAGGTCGGCCTCGAGGGTGACCTCGGTGTCGGCCGGCCAGTACTCGGAGGGCCGGAAGTGCACCTCGGTGTCGCTGAACCAGCTCCACACGCCGTCGGTGGGGGTGGAGCTGGTGACCAGCAGGTGGCTCTCGGCGGTGGCCCTGTCGGCGACCGGCTCGTCGAACCAGACGCGGATGGGCATGCCGACGCCGACCGTCGTGCCGTCGAGCGGGCCGATCGAGGGGGTGGTCAGCGTCTCGGGGGTCGCGGTGGTGAAGGTGCTGGTCGCCTCGACCGGGGCGGCGGCCCCCTCGGCGGTGGCGGTCAGCGTGTAGGTGGTCCCGTAGGCCAGCGGGGCCTCCGGCGTCCAGACGTCGGTGTCCTCGTCGTCACCGTCGGCCACCTCGCCCGGCACCTCGGCACCGGCCCCGTCGACGACGGTGACGTCGGCCAGCTCGCCGTCGGTGACGGAGACCTCCACCGGCGTGGCCGGAGCGACGTCCACCGAGCCGTCGGCGGGGGTGAGCTGCACCTGCGCCGGGGCGCTCGGCACCGAGGACGGGGCCGCCGCCGGCGCCGCGTCGTCCCCGTCGTCGCACCCGCCGAGCAGGACCAGCGCCCCTGCCGTGACCAGTGCCGCTGTCCGTCGCACCCGTGCCGTCTCCTCGTCGTCGTGAGCCGCACCGGGAGGCGGCGCGGACGTGCCCGGTCCAGTGTCCCCACTGCTGCGGGGCGGGCGGTCCGGTCCCGTGACGGGACTCTCGGTCGGCTCTCCGCCGGGCGCTGGTATCGTTCCTCCTCGTGGCCCGGGCAGCCGGGAGACACGCGCCATTAGCTCAATTGGCAGAGCAGCTGACTCTTAATCAGCGGGTTCGGGGTTCGAGTCCCTGATGGCGCACCCTCTTCACTTCGATTCCCCTTCTGACCTGCGAGTACAGGCTCGGAGGGCACGCCGTCTGGCAACGGCCGTCGCGCCAGGCCATGGAAAACCCATCGAAAACTCTGTCTCCTCAGCAGCGCGCTCTCGAGACACTGCGGACGGCGACCCGTGAGCACCGGCGGTCCTGCAACCGCTGCGGGAGCTGGACGGTGGCCATCCTCTGCCGCTCTCCGCCCGCGTCAGGATGCCGGCCGCCTAGGTCGCCGGGAGGGCGCTTCGCGTCCCTGCGGGATGGGCCTTCGGCCCACCCTTCCCCCGACCTGCTGCAGCCGGCGTGGCAGCGGTTGTGGAGAGCGGCCGGGGGGTCTGGGGCGGGCACACGACCATTGAGAGCTAGACGCCTCGTCGGCGTGACGCCCACCCGACGAGGGCGCGTTCGCCAAGCAATCGGGGACGTCCATCGGCCCGGATGCCCTCGTCGGTGCTACCGCAGGCGTGCCCCGAGGGGGTCACCTCAGGCTGACCCGGCGGAGCTACCAGATGGTTCCTACCAGGTCGAGTTCGGTGATCCTCCGGTCGCGGGTGACCAGAGGCAGTTCCAGCGCCATCGCGGTTGCGCTGATGGAGCGGTCCCACGGATCGCTGAGCGCGTCGCGAGGGATCCGGTGGAACGCAGCAGCGACCTCAAGGGTCACCGGCGCGGCCTCCAGTGGAGAGCTGGGGTCGTAAAGGAGTCCGACGAGCTCGCCCAGCTGGTCGTCGGTGAACGTCTGGCGCGTACGGATGACGTACCAGAGGTCGACCACCGAGGCGACGGACACGACAAGGCCGTCGGTTGCCGCTGACTCCTCGAGGACGTCGAGCGCCGCGGACGAGAGTCGTCGGTCCGGGTCGTCGAGCAGGTACCGGATCAGCGCGTGAGTGTCGGCGACGACCCTCACCGGGGCGGCAGGTCCCAGGCGCCGCCGTCGCCGTAGCGCGCAGCCGACTCCTGGGCGGCGGCGGAGCTTGCCGCCTCGAAATCCTCCCAGCTCGGCGCTGATCCCGAAGCGTTCGAGAGAGCGCCGCGGAGGGAGCGCCGGCGCGCCGTCGACGCCGCGGACGTCACGGGCACGACGCGCAGGTGCGCCCCCGGCTCGACTCCCCAGCGGGCCAGCTGCGCTGCGTCGATGACACCCGAGCCGTCAGCGCCGACGACGAGGTCCAGCGCCTCGAGATGCTGTTCGGCCGACGACATGATCACAGGCTAGCGCTGCAAGCCCTCATGCAATCGTCACCGATGCGGCTGTTTCAAGGCACTGGAGGAGGACTGGAGATCTTCGGCAGGTTGTGGGGTGAGCGAGCGGACGCTCTTCCCGGCGTCGCCGTGGCCTCACTAGACCCGGTGCCCTGTTGTTCGGCCAAGTCGCCGCTCCACTGCAAGGCGCCGACACCGGCGAGCGTTGCTGCTCTACACCGCCGAGCCAGGCACCGAGACCGAGCAGGCACTGACGTTCCCTTCCAGCTGGGCCGCCGGCAACACCCAGGCCGAGCCGGCAGAGGTGCGCGCCTCGCGCGCCTGACCGAGGGCACGATCACCCGCCACGCCACCGAACCGCGGCCTCACTCCGTGGCGGTAGAACGCTGAGGCCCGCAGGCCCCGCTCGCGTAGGGCCACCCTCCCGCACTGCGTTCACGACTCACCCCGCGTGGAGGAGAGGGCGACGAATGGATCGAGCGCGGTGGGATCGGCGAGGACGTCGCGGCTGGCCACGTCGTCGAGCGCCGCGCCGAGCAGGATCCGCTTGGCCGGCAGCTCCAGTTTCTTGCCCGTCCGGTTGCGCGGGATCACCGGCAGCTCGGCGATGCCGTCCGGGACGTGCCGGGGCGAGAGCTCGGTGCGCAGCGCCGTGGCGATGCGGCGGCGCAGCTCGTCGTCCAGCGCGGCGCCGAGCCGCAGCTGGACGTACAGCAGCAGTTCGCCGTTGCCGCCGGCCGGGTCCTCCAGGTGCACGACCAGGCTGTCGACGACCTCCGGGAGCTCCTCGACCACCCGGTAGAACTCCGCGGTGCCCAGCCGCACCCCGCCGCGGTTCAGCGTGGCGTCCGAGCGCCCGGCGATTACCGCGCTGCCGACCGGAGAGAAGCGCACCCAGTCGCCGTGCCGCCACACGCTCGGATAGACGTCGAAGTAGGTCTCCCGGTAGCGCGCTCCGTCGGGATCGCCCCACAACTCGACCGGCATCGACGGCATCGGCCTGGTGATCACCAGCTCGCCGAGCTCGCCGACGACCGGGCTCCCCTTCTCGTCGAACGCCTGGGCGTCGACGCCCAGGCACGGGCCGGAAATCTCCCCGGTCCACACCGGCTGCAGGGGGCTGCCCTGCACGATCCCGGAGCAGACGTCGGTGCCGCCGCTGCCCACGTTGAGCAGCACGCCGGGGCCGAACTGCTCGGCCACCCACCGGTAGCCCTCGGCGGGCAGCGGGCTGCCCGCGGCCCCGAGCTGCCGGATCCGGGACAGGTCGAACTCCGCCGCCGGCTGCACGCCCTCCTTGCGGGAGGCCATGAGGAAGCCGGGGCTGGCGCCCATCAGCGTGGCCCCGGTCTCGGCGGCGAGCTGCCACTGCCAGCGCAGGTCTGGGTGCAGTGGGTTGCCGTCGACCATGACGATCGACGCCCGCACCAGCAACGCTGATACCAGCGCGTTCCACATCATCCACGCGGTGGTGGAGAACCAGAGGATCCGGTCGCCGGGGCGCAGGTCCCAGCTCAGGCCGTGGTTCTTCAGGTGCTCCAGCAGGATCCCGCCGTGGCCGTGCACGATCGCCTTGGGCTTGCCGGTGGTGCCGGAGGAGAACAGCACGCACAGCGGGTGGGCGAACGGCACCGGGTCGAAGGCGAGCTCGCCGGGTTCGGCGAGCAGGTCGTTCCAGCCGAGCGCGTCGGGCAGGGCGTTCGCCCCGTAGGGGACGTGCACGACGTGCCGGACGGTGGGCAGTCCCGCCCGGATCTCGGCCACCTGCTCGCGGCGGTCGACGTCCTTGGCGCCGTAGCCGTATCCGGCCACGGCCAGCAGCACGGTCGGCTCGATCTGCCCGAACCGGTCGACGACGCTGCGGGCGCCGAACTCCGGCGCGCAACTGGCCCACACCGCGCCGAGGCTGGCCGTGGCCAGGAACGCCACCAGCGTCTCGGGGATGTTAGGCAGGTACGCCACGACCCGGTCGCCCCGGCCGACGCCGAGCCGCCGCAGCCCGGCACGGGCGCGGGCCACCTGCTCGCGCAGCTGACCCCAGGTCAGCTCCTGCCGGTCCCGGGTCTGCGAGTAGGCCAGCACGGCGACCCGGTCGGCGTCCTCGGGCAGCCCGACCGCGTGCTCGGCGTAGTTCAGCATCGCGTCCGGGAACCACTCCGCGCCGGGCATCTCCCGCCGGCCCAGCACGCGCTCCGGTGGCTCCGCGAACCGAACCCCGAAGAACTCCGCCACGGCCGACCAGAACCCCTCCAGGTCCTCGACCGACCAGCGGTGCAGCGCGTCATACCCGTCGAAAGCGAGGCCGCGCTCCCGCTCGAGCCAGCCCAGGAACCGCCCGATCTCGGTGGTCTCCCGGACGTCCGCGGCGACCGGCCGTAGCAGCTCCGGCGGTCCGGCGGCGGTCACGGACCCTCCCACCGATCCACCTGCGCGATCCTGCCCGGCAGGGACGCGCGCATCCGCTCAGGGGCCTGCTCACTGCTCGACACGAGGGCGGTCACCAGCAACGTCATCGGGCGTCAGCCGTTCGCGAGGAGGTTCGCGAGGACGCCCACGTCGGCCAGGTCCAGATGAGGCCGGACCTTCTCTGGCAGGTCGGTGAACGACTGTGCGTGGCCGATGCCGGTGTGGACCGCCACGGCCATCGCACCGCCCTTGTGCGCCATCGGTACCTCCAGTTCGGGGTCGTCCCCGACGACCGCCAGGTCCGCGGCCGGCACGCCCAGGTGCCGAGCGGCCGCTTGCAGCGACGGCAGTGCCGGTTTCCCCACGACGGTCACCCGGGCCCGCGTGACGTCGCGGACGACGGCGCTGATCGCCCGCGAGGTACCGAGCGTGCGGCCCTCCGCAGTGGCGAAGAACAGCGACTGCGAGGCGCTGTAGAACCGCGCCCCCTCGAAGACCGCGAAGCACGCGGCCTCCAGCGCCTCGAACGTGAGCTCCTGCCGGTACCAGCCCGCGAAGACGGCGTCGGCGGTCGTGCCGCGCAGTGGCGGAAGCGTCTCGATGCCGGCGGCCTCCAGCGGCTCGGTGATGCCCTTGCCGCCGAGCACCATGACCCGCCGGTGACTTCGCCGCCGGAAGATCTGCGCCGCAGTCGTGGCGGGGGTGAGCACGGCGTCATCGGGAATGGGGAAGCCCGCCTGTTGCAGGGCGTCCGCGCACTGCCGAGGCGTCTTCACGGTGCCGTTGGTGAACACGCAGAACCGCAGCTCCCGTTCGACGAGCAGGCGAACGAAGTCGACGGCGCCGGCGAGGGGACGGATCCCCCGGTTGTTGCGGTCACCGAGGACCAGGGTGCCGTCCATGTCCAGGACGAAGCCGCGCACTCGCCGCAGCCGGTCGAGGACAGCAGGACCGGGATCAGGCACGGATAGCTCCTTCGGCGCGACGGTGCACGAACAGACGCAGATCGGGCTTGGCCACCGCCAGGTCGTGCACGGTCCTTCGTTCCCCGAGTTCGCGCAGCAGGGTCAGCACCGGCGCCAGTGCGGGGTTGAAGTGCTGTGGCGCGGGTCCAGCGGCGAGCATCGCGTCCACCTGCTCGGCGGGCATGTGGGCCCGCAACAAGAGCTCCTCGTCGCTGATGGCGGTGCCGAACTGGCGACGCAGCTCGGCCGGAGTCGGCGGTTCCGGTTCCGAGGCGAGCTCCCGGGCACGCGGCCGGTCGAGGATCCGGTCGAGCACGTCCGGGTCGAGCGGCGCGGTCGGCCGGCCGAAGCTGCCGAGCGCGTAGCGGATGACCTGATCAGGCACGGTCACGTACCGCTCGCCGATCACGTTGAACAGCGCCTGGGAGACGACCATCTGCGGGAACGGCGTGACCATGATCGGGTAGCCGAGCTCGGCGCGGACCCGGCCGACCTCCTCGATGAGGCTCTCGAAGCGGTCCTCCATGCCGATCTCACGCAGCTGTCGGCGGGTCGTGGTCATCACGCCGCCGGCGATCTGGTGGTGCAGGAAGGCCGCGTCGAAGTCCTGCGGATGCCCGGTGGGCAGCTCCTCGGCGGCGGTGAGACGGTCGAAGAAGTCGCAGGCCAGCTCGAGCGCGCGGTCGTCGATGTCGACCCGGTGGCCCATCTCGCGCAGGTTGGCCACGGTGCGCCGGACCTCGGGCAGCGACGAGCCGTTGCCGAGCACGCCGCAGCCGGTCTGCACCACCTCGACGCCGAGCTCGGGCGCGATCGAGTAGGTCACCGGGGAGAGCCCGATGGTGGCGTGCGAGTGCAGCTCCAGCGGCATGCTCCCGAGCTGTGCCCTGATCGCCGGCAAGAGGCTCCGGGCTCGCTCGGCGGACAGGATCCCGGCGGGGTCCTTCACGTAGACGCGGTCCATGTCGGGGCACTCGCGCATCTGGCGGGCGAGGTCGACGTAGAAGGCGTCGTCGTGCACCGCGCTGATCGTGAAGGTGAGTGCCCCGACGACCTCGTCGACCCCCGCCTGCTTCAGCCGGTGGGCGGTGGCGCGGGCGGCGTCCATGTCGTGCATGGGATCGAGCACGACGACCCGGTCGATGCCGTTGGCGACGAGCCGGTCGTAGACCAGCTGCATGGTCTCCGGGTGCGAGTTCTGCCAGGAGATGAACCGGAAGCCGGTCCCGATGAACTGCAGCTTCGTCCTCGGCATCAGCTCGCGTGTGCGCCGGAACAGCTCCCAGGGGTTCTCCCGGTGAGTGCGGACCAACATGCCCATCGCCGTGCTCGAGGTGTAGTCCAGCGCCCGGAAGCCGACCCGCTCCAGCAACGGCGCCACCTGCAGCACATGCGCGGTTCGCAGCCCTGCGGCACCCCACAGGCTCTGGTTGCCGTCGCGCAGCGAGACATCGACCAGTCCGACATCGGCCATCAGGTCACCCCTACGAGATCGGGCTGGTGTGTCTGCAGGAAGCGTTCGAAGAAGGCGGTGTCCACGCCCCCGGCGGCGAACTCCGCATCGTCGAGCAGCGCCTGGTGCACCGGCACGGTCGTGACCACACCTTCGATGCGCAGCAGCTCCAGCGCCGCGCGAGCGCGGGCGATGGCGTCGGCGCGGTCGGTCCCGTGCACGATCAACTTGGCCAGCAGCGAGTCGTAGTACGGCGGGACGACGGAGCCCCCCTGCACATGGGTGTCGACCCGGATGCCGTCGCCGGTAGGCAGCACCACGCGGTCGATCCGGCCCGGTGAGGGGCGGAAGGCATGCGCCCAGTCCTCGGCGTTGATCCGGCATTCCACCGCGTGCCCGGTCACGGCGATGTCCTCCTGCCCTAGCCGCAGCGGCAGCCCCTCGGCGACGGCGAGCTGCTCGGCGACCAGGTCCAGGCCGGTGACCATCTCGGTGACCGGGTGCTCGACCTGGATGCGGGCGTTCATCTCCAGGAAGTAGAAGGTCTGCCGTTCGCGGTCGTAGAGGAGTTCGACCGTGCCCAGGCCCCGGTAGCCGAGGTGGACGGCCAGCGCCAGGGCGGCCTCGGCCATCTCGGCGCGTACCCGGTCGGGGATCAGCGGCGCCGGCGCCTCTTCGAACAGCTTCTGGTACCGGCGCTGCACGGAGCAGTCGCGGTCGCCGAGCGCGATCGCCCGCACCCCGTCGCCGAGCACCTGGACCTCGACGTGTCGACCCGACTCCACGTAGCGCTCGACGTAGACCCGCGGGTCGCCGAACGCCGCGGCCGCCTCGGAGATCGCGAGATCCAGGGTGTGCGCCAGGTCGGCGGCCGAGCGGACCAGCTTCATGCCGCGCCCGCCGCCCCCGCCGACCGCCTTGACCAGCAGGGGGAAGCCGACCTCGGCCGCGACAGCCCGCGCCGCGGCCAGGTCCGCCGCCTCGCCACCGGGGACGACCGGCAGCCCCGCCGCCACAGCGTGCGAGCGGGCGGTCAGCTTGTCGCCGACCGCGTGCAGCGACTCGATCGATGGGCCGACGAAGACGATCCCGACCTGCTCACAGGCGCGGGCCAGCGCGGGGTTCTCCGAGAGGAAGCCGTAGCCGGGGTGCACGGCGTCGGCGTCGACGGCCTGCGCCGCGCGCACCACCGCCGCCGGGTCGAGGTAGGACGCCGACGCCTGCGCCGGGCCCAGCCGCACGACCCGGTCGGCCAGCCGGGCCGGCAGCGACTGCAGGTCGGCGTCGGAGGCAGCCAGTACCGACTCGATGCCCAGCCGGGCACACGTGCGGATCACCCGGGCGGCGATCTCGCCACGGTTGGCGATCAGCAGCCGTTGGATCCTCACTGCGCTCCCTCGCCGAGCCCGGCCGATTCCGACGCCGGGTCCACCACGAGCAGCACCGCGTCCTTGTCGGCGAACTCGCCGTCGTCGGTGCGGAACTCGAGCACGGTTCCGCGGACGCCGGCGTGCACCGGGGTCATCATCTTCATCGTCTCGACGATGCCGACCACGGTGTCCACGTCGACCACGTCACCGACGTCGACGAATGCTGGCGCGCCTGGCTTCGGCGCCCGGTAGAAGGTTCCCAGCAGCGGCGGGTGCACCGCCACCAGCCCCTCGGCCACGGCGGCGCGCGGTCGTTCCGGCTCGGTGTCCGCGGTGGGCTCGGTGCCCCCCTCCACCACCGGTCGGCGCAGCACCTGCTGCTCGGACGTCCAGCCGGCCGCACCCTCCCGGCGCACGGTGAGTGTCAGGTCGGCGAGCTCCAGGTGCAGCTCGTCGAGGCCGCTGGAGTCGAGGACGCGCACGATGTCGCGGACGTCGTCGGGACTGAGCTCCATGTCAGTGCTCCGTCGGGCGCTTGCCGCCCAGCGCGTTGAAGACGTGGTCGAACGCCCGTGCGGTGGGCGCGGAGGCCTTCGCCGCGCGGTCCTTCTCCGCCCACACGGTCTCCGGCCGGCTCTGCAGCAGGAAGACGTTCTCCCCAGGCGCCCCCGTCCGGGACACCGCCCACTCGATGTCCTGTGGGCAGCCGTAGTGGGCCTCGACCTTCCGGGCGATCGCGTACAGCTCGGCGATCTCGGCGTCGTTGATCGACGGGACGTCCTGCAACTGCGTCGGCACGTCGGTCTCCACCACGCCGTGGCCGCTGGGATCGGGCTGGTGCCAGCGGGTCTTGGTCGACACCGTGCGCCGGATGATCTCCCCGGTGACCTTGTTGACGAGGAAGGAGTCAGGGGTGACGTCACCGCTGACGACTGCGGAGCCGAGGCCCCAGCTGGCGTCGATGGCGACGACCGACCGGTCGCCGGTCAGCGGGCTGCGGGTGAACATGACCCCGGAGCTGCGGGAGCCGACCATCTGTTGGACGACGACGGCCATCGCCAGGTCGTCCTCGGGGATGCCACGGCGCAGCCGGTAAGTCACCGACTCGACGCTGTAGAGGCTGGCCCAGCAGCGCCGGACGTGGTCGAGCACCGACTGACCGCCGTGGATCCAGAGATAGGTGTCCTGCAGGCCGGCGAAGCTGGCCTCGGCGCTGTCCTCGCTGGTGGCGCTGGAGCGGACGGCCACCGGCAGGTCGGGCTGCCCCGCCTGGGCACACAGCTGCGCGTAGGCGGCCGTGATCGCGTCAGCCACGGCGGGAGGCGGCGGCGCGGACTCCACCAGCGCGCGGATCTCGGCGGTCACGGTGGCGAGCCGGTCGGCATCGGCCGGGTCCAGTGCCGCCACCCGGCTGCCGACCTCGTCGGCCAGGGCCCCCATCGCTGCGCGGAAGGCCGCGGTGGTCACCACGAGGCCGTCGGGAACGCGGATGCCGGCGCGGAGGAGCTCACCGAGACTGGCTCCCTTGCCGCCGGCGTGGGCAACGTCGCCGCGACCGATGTCGGCGAAACGCAGCACCGGTTGGAGAGTGGTCATGAAGATTCCCATCAGCCGAGGAGAGTGACGATGCCGCGGTCGCCGTCGACACGGACGCGGTCGCCGGTCTTGATCTTCGCGGTGGCCTGGCCGGTGCCGACCACGGCCGGCATGCCGTACTCACGAGCCACGATCGCCGCGTGCGACATGGTGCCGCCGATGTCGGAGACGGCCGCGGCGATCTTGCCGAACACCGGGCCCCAACTGGGGGCGGTCACCGGGCAGACGAGGACCTCGCCCTCGCGGATCTGCCCGATCTCGTTGACGTTCTTGAGCACCCGGGCCGTGCCTTCGACGACACCCGGGGACGCGGCGTAGCCGCGCACGGTGTGCTCGTCCAGCTCATCGCCGCCGAGCCACGTCTGGACGGTCTCGTCGGTGACACCCCACAGCATCTGCACGGCGGGGTCGTTCAGAGTCTCCGGCACCGGACCCAGCGCGGGCGGCGCCGACCAGCCGGCCAACGCCTCGACGATCCGCTTGCGCTCGGCCACGATCGGCTGCCAGTGCCGGGCCCCGAGCTCGGTACCGCCGGAGGCCCAGGCCAGCTGGATGTCGGCGAGCGCGTCCTCGACCTCCAGGTGCCGCAGGTGGAAGACGTCGTCGGCTTCGACCAGCACTCCGCGCTCGGCGAGCAACTGCCCGAACGCGCGGATCTTCTGGAAGAACCGGGTGGTGAACCAGTGCTCGCAGTAGAACTTGTGCGACTCGATGTAGGGGAAGACCAGCCGGCACAGGCCGAGCATCTGGTCGAAGGCCGCCTTCTCGTCGTCGGTCCCCAACAACGCGCGGTACTCCTGGGCGATCCGCTCCCGCTCCTGGGCCAGCCGCTCAGTGGGGCGGGTGAGGTCCTCCCCGGCGGCGATCTGCTCGACGTAGCGGGGGAATGCGGCGAAGGGCACGGTGAGGTCGTCGGCCCAGGACAAGTGGTGGTGGTAGAAGCCGTCACCCACCGAGACGTTGAACCACGGGTCTTTCGCCTCCTCCAACGCGGCCAGCCACTGCGCTCCCGCGTCGCCGCGCTCGCCGAGCGCCGCGAGGACCTTCTCCGGATCGCTGCCCTCGACGAAGACGTCGGCGAGCTCCAGGCGCACGGCCAGGCCGGCGAGCTTCTTCAGCTCGTCGTCCGGCCGGTACATGGTGACGTCCATGCCCGCGACCATGCGGGCCACCATCTGGTCGCCGATCTCCGGGAACGCCTGCTTGCAGAACCCGAAGAAGACGACGTAGGCGCCGTAGCCGAGCATCAGGAACTCGGTGTGGTGGTGCCACATCTTCGAGTAGAGGTCGATGCAGCGGTGGAAGTTCTCCCGCAGCAGGTGGTTGCTGGCGAACCCACGGGCTCCGGTGACCACCGCCAGGTCGTCCAGCTCGCCCAGCGCCGGCACCTCGACCGCCTCGATCTCGGCGATCAGCTTCTCGATCCGCTGCTGCCACTCGCCGTACAGCCGGTCCCAGTTCCCGTAGTAGTGGCCGGCCCGCTCCTGGAAGTCGGCCAGCCGGCGCTCGATCTGCGCCGGGTCGGTCACCGGGTTGGCGGTGATGTAGACGCGGCCGTTGAGCATCCGGTACTCGATCCCGAGCGTCGTCGGGAAGGAGAACAGTCGGGCGGTGTTCGCGCCGATCGCGGTGTAGGGGATCTCGGACGTCAGACCGTCGAAGGCGGGCACGACCTCGGGGAAGTGCATCGAGTTGTAGAACCAGAACCGCTGGTCGTCCTCCGGCTGGAAGCGCGAGAAGTACGGGTACATCTCCTCCCAGCCCTCGGCACCGGGGACGGGCTCGATCTGAGAGGGCAGCGGGAACGACCGCTCGCCGGTGGACCGGGACATGGTGTCTCCTCTTCTCGGTGGATCAGGCGAGCGAGTAGGCCTGGTGTGCGCGTGCGGCGTAGGTGTCGTCGGACAGGACGTCGACACAGCGCGGAGGTGACATCCAGCCGGCTCGGGGTGACCGTTGGCCGATCCACCGGCGCTCCGCCGTGTTGGGCATGCGCAGACGCTGGCCGCGCTTGCCGTGTGGTGCAACGCACTGTTTTCACTATGCGGAAGGGTTTCGCTTCTGATGGCGGCGATCGCCGCCCGACTCCTCGGGTGGAAGTGTCTGCAGCCCACTGCGAAGGAAGTCCGCGCTCACCGAGGCAGCGGCCGCTCGAAGATGTGGCAGAGCGCCCGGTAGCCGGGGGCTGGTGAGCGGTGCCAGCAGGCCGATGGCCGCGACCACCCCTTCGTGGCCGTTGACAGGGACCGCAACGGAGGAGACGCCGAGCCGGTGCTCCTGCGCGCTCCGGGCGAGGCCGGTCCTGCGGATCTCGTCGAGCTGCCGGTGCAGGACGCGGGGGTCGGTCACCGTGTAGGCGGTGTGCCGGCGGAGATCGACCATCACCTCGTCGAGCAGGAGCGCTGGCGCGTAGGCCAGCAGCGCCTTGCCCACCGCGGTGCAGTGCAGGGGAAGGCGGCCACCAGGGCTGTGGCGGGTGGGGATGGTCTTCGTGCCGGCGAGGCGCTCGATGACCAGCGCAGTCGCTCCGTCCAGGACGGCCAGGTGGACCGTGTGGCCGGTGGCCGCCACGAGGTCCTGCAGGTGCGGCAGGGCCAGCTCCCGGAGATCGGTGGCCGGCGCGAGTAGCCCGAGTCTCCACATGCGCGCACCGATCTCGTAGCGCCCGTCCCCGCGGCGGACGAGCAGCCGGCCTTCGACGAGGTCGGCGGCGAGCCGATGGACCGTGGCCAGTGGCAGTCCGCTCCGTCGAGACAACTGGGAGAGATTCAGACAACGGTGTTCACGGTCGAAGGCACCCAGGACAGCGGTCGCCCGCAGGGTCACCGATCGACTCGCCGGTGCATCCGCCGGCCGGGGCCGGTCCGTTCCGGGCACACCGGGTTCCGCGTCGGACATGGCCACCCTTTCGCGTCGCTGGTCAGCTCGGGGAGCTGCACCGAGGCTGCCTCTCTCCGACATGGCGAAGAAGGTTTTCGGTGTGCGGAAAGGATGCCTCGTCACCGGGGGCGCGCGTCCAGCACTGTGCCCTCCCGACTGCATCCGAACCAGGGAGCCACGTGAAGCCCGACAGCCGCTACGCGCGTCTCTGCGTCCCCCACCGAGACGCTGGGGTTCGGCCTGCCCCGCTTGATCGTGCCGTCCACGGATCAGCCCGGGGCCGACAGGGAACGCCGAGATGAGCGGTCCTGATCTGGACCGGTTGGTGGCCATCGACGTGCACGTGCACGTGGAGGCCGACGGCCACGGGCACTACGCGCTGGATGACGAGCTGCGTGCCGCCGCCTCGAAGTACTTCAAGGGCGACCCGTACCACCCGACGGTGCCGCAGATCGCCGCCGACTACCGGAAGCTGAGCATGGCCGCGGTGATCTTCACCGTGGACGCCGAGGCCGCCACCGGCCAGCAGCTCCTCTCCAACGAGGAGATCGCCGAGGCTGCCGCCGAGCACCCCGACATCCTCATCCCCTTCGGCTCGATCGACCCGGCGCGCAGGGCGGCCGGCGTCCGAGCTGCCCGGCGGCTCGTCGAACAGCACGGGGTGCGCGGCTTCAAGTTCCACCCGAGCCTGCAGGCCTTCGAGCCCAACGACCGGAAGCACTATCCGCTGTACGAAGAACTGCAGACCCTGGGCGTCCCGGCGCTCTTCCACACCGGGCAGACCGGCATCGGCTCCGGCTTGCCGGGTGGGCGCGGCATCAAGCTGCGCTACTCCGACCCGATGCTGCTCGACGACGTCGCCGCCGACTTCCCCGACCTGACCATCATCATGGCCCACCCCTCCGTGCCCTGGCAGGACGCCGCGATCACCGTCGCCCAGCACAAGGCCAACGTCTACATCGACCTGTCCGGCTGGTCGCCCAAGTACTTCCCACCCCAGCTGGTCCGCGCCGCCAACTCCTTGTTGAAGACCAAGGTGCTGTTCGGCTCCGACTACCCGCTGCTCCGGCCGGAGCGGTGGCTGAAGGACTTCGAGCAGCTGGAGATCCGCGACGAGGTCAAGCCGCTGATCATGAAGGAGAACGCCATCCGCGCTCTCGGCCTGACCTGACCGGGTCGCGGGCGCTTGCTGAGGTCGCAGAGGCCCACCAGAAGCTCGACCGGGGCGAGGTCCGCGGCCGGGCCGTCATGGTGGGCCCTGTCGTCCCCGAGGACGGCCCGCTCCCCTCCGACCAGTCGACGACCGGCTCACCGGCCCCATCGACCTCGGTCAGCACGACTCACCGCGTCCCCCCAGGAGATCTTGTGTCCCTGCCCGAACCGTTCGATCTGACCGGCAAGGTCACCCTCGTCACCGGTGCCGGAGGAGGACTCGGCAGAGCGTTCGCCGACGCTCTTGCGGAGTCCGGCGCCGACGTCCCTACCTGCTCGCCGAGGCCGGCATCGACAGCGTCGTGGTGGACAACCACGAGCACGAGACCATCCGGACCACCCACCGCGCCGGGATCCTCGAGCACGGCAGTGCGTCCATGTTGGTGGGCTTCGCCTGACCGACGAGATGCATGCCTCCGTACTCGGCGGTGTACTGGCCGCCGTCCGCACCGGAGCGCGACGCAGCGTGCTCAGCGAGGAGCTGACGCCCAGAGCCGGGGGGAGGTGCGCGGTCGGCCCCTCGACCCGCAGGCCGAGCTCGGCTGCTCGACGGAGCGCTGGGTGGAACTCGGCGTCGCTCCTCCGACTCAAGGCGCCCCGCTCCTGCCCTACCGCGGGTGGCAGCCGGTGGAGTGGGGAACGGACGGTCGCCCCGCTCGCTGAGGGCGCCGGTCAGGGAGTCAGGGCCACCATGCGTCCGATGCCCCGGGCGGCAGCCCGGACTCCGGGGATGTACGGGCGGACGGCAGCCGGCGAACTGCCACGGACCACGATGGACAACGCGGCAACGACGCTGCCGCGGACCTCGACCGGCGCGGCGACCGACACCGCGTCGCCGGTCACCTGCCGATCGCTCACCGCCACCCCGCTGCGGCGGACCTCGGCGAGGATGCGCCGCAGCTGCCCCGGGTCGGTGATCGTGTGCCGCGTGTACCCCACCAAAGGTCGGGCGAGCACCTCCTCCTGCACCTCGAGCGGGGCATGGGCCAGCAGCACCAGGCCCACCCCGGTCGGCGGCAGGGCGAAGCGACCGCCGACCCGGGTGAGCACGCCGACGGCCGACCGCCCGGCGATCCGCTCGACGAAGACGAGGTCGGTGCCGTCGCGCACAGCCAGCTGCACGTTCTCGTGGGTGACCTCGTAGAGGTCCTCCATGAAGGGCAGCGCCGCCTCGCGGAGCCCGAGCCCGCGGGGGGCCAACGCGCCGAGCTCCCACACCCGCAGGCCGACCCGGTAGCGGCCGTCCTCGTCGCGTTCGACTCCGCCCCACGCGCACAGCTCGGCCACGAGACGATGCGCGGTCGACAGCGGCACGCCGACGTCCCGGGCGATGTCCGACAGCGTGAGAGCCGGCCGCTCGCGGGTGAACGCGTCGAGGACGGCGAGCAGCTTGCCGCCCGCCGTCCGCCGGGCCGCCGGCGGTCCGGCACGGGGATCGCTGGTCACGGGACGTCGATGGTGACGACCCCCGGTGCCCCGTCGGCGCCGGACAGCCCGCCGGTACGGGCGCTGACCACGCGGGAGACGCAGCACTGCAGGCGGTCGCCCGCCCGGTGCTGCTCGTCGCTGAGGAAGACGTCGCGGTGGTCGATGACGCCCTCGACGTCGAGGACCTTGACCTCGCAGAGGCCGCACTCGCCGCGGCGGCAGTCGAACATCATGTCCGCTCCGCACGCCTCCAACGCCTCGAGCATCGACACGTCGTGCGGCACGAGGGTCTCCAGGCCCAGCCGCGGGATGCGCACGGTGAACGCCTCGGGGGCGAAGCGGCCGCTGCTGCCGAACGTCTCGAAGCGCAGGTCGGCCGGGCGTCGTCCGGCCTGGGCCCAGGCTGTCTTGATCGCGTCGAGCATGGGCGTGGGGCCGCAGACGTACAGCTCCCCGCCGTCCGGGACGCCGGCGACGAGGTCGGCGACGTCCAGGGAGCTCCCCTCCTCGTCGATCCGCAGGTCGAGGCGGTCGCCGTGCTCGGGGACCAGCTCGTCGAGGAACGCCATGAGGTCCCGCGACCGGGCGCCGTAGACGAAACGGTAGTCCGCGCCGCGGGCCCTGAGCGCCTTGCCCATGGCGACCATGGCGGTGATGCCGATGCCTCCGGCGGCCAGGACGTACCCGGGCCTGCCGTAGTTGAGCGGGAAGTTCTGCAGCGGCTGGGTGATCGACACCTCCTGTCCCCGCCGCAGGTTGTGCATGTAGGCCGAGCCACCCCGGCTCTGCCGGGCCAGTTGCACACCGAGGACCAGCTCGGTGCCGTAGCCGCTCATGCCCACGACGGAGTACGAACGGACGTCGGCGCGACCGTTGACGTAGACCCCGATGTCGATGTGGCTGCCGGGGGGCGCGGGCGCCTCGAGCCGCTCGGGCTCGAGGACGATCCGCCGGACGTGCTGGGCGACCTCGCGGACGTCGATCACCCGCGCCCTCCGCCACCGCTTGGCGCTCGTGGCTGCCATGTCGACCGCTCCCGCTACAGCCCGCGGCCCATCAGGCCGGCCGTCGGCTGCTCCCGGTGCCGGGCGACCCCACCGGCCACCTCCGCTGCCTGACCGGTTCCGCCGTCGCCCGGCGGCTCGGCGTTGGCCGCGCCGGTGACCTCGGCCATCGCGGCGGCGGCGTGGCCGGCCTCGTCGCTCACCGCACCGACGTCCGAACCGAGCTCGGCATCGATCATGCGTTGCACGATGCGGCGGGTCCACATGCTGCCCGCGTCGATGTTGAGGTTGTAGAAGTCGTAGTCGAGGTTGGCCTCGATCCCCCGCTGCTGGGCCTCGAGCATCAGCTCGTCCTCGAAGAAGACGTTGGACACGCCCTCGCGCAGCCGGGTGGTGATCACCTGCTTGTCCAGACACCAGTCGCGCGCGAAGGCCCACAGGTAGTGGCAGGTGCTGTCGGTCTCCGGCGTCATCGTGTTGATCACCGTGCCGGTGACCCCCTGGCTGCGGTCGCCCTCGGGTGCACCGGTACCGGCCTTGGCCACGCCGACGTCGATCGCGATCGTCGACGGCGCGGTGTAGTTGATGATCTGCCAGCGGTCGACCGGCCCCTCGTGGTCGGGGAAGCGGTCCTGCAGGTTGCGCTTCCAGAACGGCGGCGGGTCGATGCCCAGCATCCACTTGGTCACCGTCACCGTCCGCTCGGTGTGGGTCACGGTGAACTCCGACTCCGACAGTGCGTCGTGGCCGATGCTCGACCCGTGCACGAACTGCTCGTGGGTGAGGTCCATGAGGTTGTCGACGATCAGCTGGTAGCTGCAGTTGACGCGGATGGTCTTGCCGTCGCCGGCCCAGTCGGGGTGCTCGTTCCAGTACAGGTCGGGCACCAGGGCCGGGTCGGCCAACGCCGGGTCGCCCGGCCAGATCCACACGTAGCGGTGCCGCTCCACCACCGGGAAGGAGTGCACCGTGGCGCTGGGGTTGATCGTCTCCTGCGCCGGCATGAACGTGGCCCGGCCGTCGGGGTCGTAGCAGATGCCGTGGTAGCCGCACATGATCTCGTCGTCGCCGCGCAGCTTGCCCATCGACAGGGGCGCCAGCCGGTGCCAGCAGGCGTCGGCCAGCGCCACCGGACGACCGCCGGTGGTCCGGTAGAGGACGACCGGCCGGTTGGCGATCGTCCTGGGTAGCAGGTTGCGCCCCACCTCGTGGTCCCACGCCGCCGCGTACCAGGCGTTGAGCGGGAACGAGCGGAACGCGGCGTGCCCGGTCGGGCGGCCGACGGAGGCGGGCGAGGTCGAACCGGTCATGTTCGTCGGGGTCCCTTCGGAGGTCTCGGACGGGTCGGGGAGCCGTTCAGGCGGGGATGGGGTCCTCGTGGTGGGCCGGTGCCTCCCGGACCATCGCGTAGAGGAAGAAGGAGACGATCATGATCCCGGCGGCCAGGTAGACCCCGGCAGCCCAGCTCCCGGTCGCGTCGCGGAGGATGCCGCTGACCACCGGGCTGAGCACGGCGCCGATCTCGGAGACGAGGTTGAGCATGCCGAAGGCCGAGCCGCGCTCGCTGGCGGGCACCAGGTCGCCGGTCATGCCCTGCACGATCGGCTGCAACGCGTTGAAGAACACCCCGGAGCTGAACAGCAGCAGCCCGAGGAGGGCCAGCGAGGGCAGCTGGTCACCCTCCCCGCCGGAGATGCTCCAGCCGAAGAGGAGCACGAGCACCGAGTAGACGGCGGTGCAGACCAGTGCGAGTGGCTTGCGGCCGCGGCCGCTGCGGACGGCGCGGTCGGCGAGCCAGCCGCCGACGGGGAAGCCGAGGATCCCGGCCCCGGCGTTGAAGGCGGCGGTCAGCGCGGCGGCCAGCAGACTGCTCTCCGCTGCCTCCCGGACGATCTGCACCGACCAGAAGCTGAAGAACCACAGGTTCCACAGGATCGCGATGTAGGCGATGTAGATCAGCCACATGTTCCGGTTGAGCAGTGCCGCGCCGCGACCGGACTGCTTGACGCTGCGCACGATGATGGCGATGTACACGAGCGCGATGACCGACGCGATGGTCGCGGTCAGCCACTCCGGCCACTGGAACGTCTCGGCCATCAGGAAGAGGCCGACGATGACCAGGAAGGTCGGCGTGGAGAACAGCAGCAGCCGGAGGAACGGCGGCCCCAGCCGCAGCGCCCCACCGAGCTTCGACCGGAAGAAGACGAACGCCACCGTCGCGACCACGAACGTGAACGCGGCGAACACGAAGAACGGCAGTCGCCAGGCACCGTCGCCCATTCCCAGCGACTCGCCCCAGGAGATCAGCAGCGGCGTGGCGATGATCCCGACCGTCAGGCCGATGGACAGGCCGGTGATCACGATGCCCAGACCGAGCGTCCGCTGGGCCGCCGGGGTGTGCGTGATGATCAGCGTGCGGTCGTTGGAGTAGAACACGCCCTCGCCCAGGCCGGTCAGCACGCGGGCCGCGACGAACGCCACGAGCCCGGCCACCAGGCCGGAGACGATGGTCAGGACGCCGGCCGCCAACAGCGAGACGATGATCATCTCGCGGTGACCGAACCGGTCGCCGAGCCGCCCGCCCGGGTACTGGGTGAGCATGTAGCCCAGGAAGAACATCGAGCCGACCAGGCCGCCCACCGTCGCCGGGTTGGACGCGTCCCCGATGAAGCCCGACTCGTTCTGGATCATCCAGGCGATGACCGGGCCGGTGACCGTCCGGTCCGCGTAGCTGACCACCCAGCCGAGCAACAGCACCGCCCACAGGGCCCGGTAGGGGACGACCGGCCGGTCGTCGCGACCGGCGTCGAGCAGCTGTTCTTCCCGGGCGGTGTCGCTCTCGGAACTCCCTGACGCCATGCCTCGCTCCTCCGTGCGGGGGCGTCGCCGACGATCGGCGACATCCGAGGGAAGGGTGACGGCGGTCACCGCCCGGGGTGAACACCCCTTCCACCTGACGGAAGACAGATCCGGCTGGATCTCCCGACGACACCTCTCCGCCGAGCACGACCCCCACGGACCACTGCGGATGCCCGGAGGGCCTCACCCGCTCCGGTGCAGCACGGCCACGTGCTCCCAGCCGCCCCTCGTGTCCTGCGCGGACCGCTCACGTCGACACCGGGGGCCGTCGGACGGCGTAGCGCAGCAGGACGACACCGTTGCCGAACCGCCGGTTCTCCACCAGCTCCAGGTCGGTCGGGTCGTCGGCGGTCTCGAACAGCCGTCGACCGCGGCCGATGACGACCGGGTTGACGTAGAGCCGGTACTCGTCGACCAGGTCCAGTCGGCGGAAGGTCTCGACCAGGTCGACCCCGCCGAGCGTCATGTCCCCGCCGGGCTGCTGCTTCAGTGCGCGGATCTCGTCGGGGTCCACCTCTGCCCGCAGCGAGGCGTTGGGGCCGACCTCCTGCAGGGTGCGGGAGAACACGATCTTCGGCACCGCCCGCCAGATGCCGGCGAACTCGCGCATGACCGGCGGGGAGTCCGGGTCCTGGTCGGCGGTCGGCCAGAACGCCTCCATGAGCTCGTAGCTGACCCGGCCCTCCAGGAAGGCGCCGTTGGTCGCGAGCTGCTCGTTGAAGTGCGCGTGCAGCTCCTCGTCGACGTGGTGCCAGCTCAGGTCGTGGTCCGGTCCCTCGAAGTAGCCGTCCAGCGACAGCATCATGTGCACGACGATCTTCCGCATGCGTCCTCCTGATCCACGACTCGGTCCGGGAGCTCGGACCGGCGGACGCGGACGATCTCATCGGTCCCGCCGGTCCTCGCTCCGCACGGCCGGTCGGGGACGCGCCTGCCGGAGGGCGGCCGGAACCGGATCGGCAGCGTCCCGAGGGCCTCTCGCGCCTCCGTGGGCGCGACGTGGTCGCATCGAGCGCTGGAGCCGTCGGACGTGGGCGCTCCCCCGACTCGGACGCCGTGGCAGCCGGCCTGCCGCCGTCCTCCGAGCGGTCAGCCGGACGGTCCGTGTGCCGAGGGTGTGCGTCGTCGTGCCGGCCAACGAGGTGGACCGGCTGCGGGCCGAGGAGCTGCCCGGCGACGTCGCCGTCCGGGTCACCGACTGGTGGGCGCCGCTGCTCGGCCCGGACCTGGCCCCCGGGACCCCGGGCGTGCTGCACGAGGACGAGGCGGTGGCCGCGGAGGGCCTGCGGGCCGCTCGTGCGTCGCTGTTGCCGGGGGAACGGGAGCGCTACCGCCGCCTGGGCCGGGACACCGCCGAGGCCCTGACCGCGACGGCGCTCACCCTGCAGCCGGGGACGACCGAGCGGCAGGCCGGGGCCCCCGTGGGCGCCGAGCTGATGGCCCGCGGGGTCGACCCGGTCGTCGTCCTCGTCGCCGGGGGAGGAGCGGCTGGCCTTCCGGCACGCGCTGCCCACCACCGGTCCCCTGGGCCGGCGGGCAATGCTCGTCGTGGGCGCCCGGCGGCACGGGCTGATCACCAACGCGACCCGGTGGGTGTCCTTCGCTCCGCTGGACCCGGCCGGGCTCGAGGCCGTGGCGCGGATCCGCGCGGTCGAGACGGCCTTCCTGTCGGCCACGCGGCCCGGACGGACGCTCGGTGAGGTCTTCGCCGACGGCGTCCGCGCCTACGGTGAGCACGGTTTCGCGCCCGACGAGTGGACGCGGCACCACCAGGGCGGGCCGACCGGCTACGCCGCGCGACCCGGTGGCGACACCGGACAGCGAGGGGCCGGTCGTGCAGTGGCAGGCCTTCGCCTGGAACCCGTCCGCACCGGGGGTGAAGGCGGAGGACACGGTCCTGCTGGGCCCCGACGGGCCGGCCGTGCTCACCGCCGACGGCGTGTGGCCCACGACGCCCGGCGAGCTGGGGCTCCCCGGCCGGACGTCCTCGTGCGCTGAGCGGCCCTCCACTCGCCATCCAGATGGCCGGGAAGGTCTGGTTCATCGACCGGACGCATCGCAGGCGATCGGGTCCCGGCGGCCATGAGGGCGACGTCAAGGACACCAGTGGTCCGGCAGGCCGGTTTTCCCCGCGGCGGCCGGGGTAGCTGTGCGTGGTCAGGCGATCCACCATGGTGGCCCCGGACCCGGCGACCTCGTCCCAGGAAGTGGGCCCATGCGTCACGCCTCTCTCGCCGGCTGCTGCGCGACTCCGGCCACGGGCGCATCGTGAGGGAGCAGCCACCGGAGATCGTCACGAGCGCCGGCACGTCGGCACGCCCGAGACGGACGCCGGCCAGGCGGCGCCGCGAGTGGCGGCTGCCCACGGTCCCGAGCTCCGTCCGAGGGATGCGTCAGGAACTGCGCGGCTTCCTCGACGACACCGCGTGGCCTGCCGACGTGGTCGAGGACCTGGTCCTGGCCGCCAGCGAGGCGGCCAACAACGCGGTCGAGCACGCCCAGCCGCCGACGGAGCCGTTCTTCGACGTGTGCGCCGCGGTCGACGACGACGCGGTGACCATCGTCGTCCGGGACCGCGGAGCGTGGCGGCAGCCGACGTCCCCGTCGGTCCGGGGACGCGGGTTGGCGATGATGAGGGCCCTGGCCGACACCACCGTCACAACGGGTCCACACGGGACGACGGTGACCATCCGGCGCCGCCGTGCTGGTCCCCCGGCTCCGGCCCAGCACGGCCGCGCCTCGTAGACCGGTCACTCCAGGGCTGCCGGCCTGCGCCGGTGGTGGGAGCCGTTCCCCGCGGCCGGTGTGCCGAGCCCGGACGGGTCAGCCGCGGACGGCGCGCAGCACCTTCCGGACGCCGAGGACGACCCCGCCGGCGCCGGCCACCCACGGCCCGGCGACGACGAGCGGGTCGACGAGGTGGTGCCGGGCGTCGCTGCGTCCGCGCCGCGAGCGCAGCCCGTGGTGGGTCAACTCGCCCCGGACGCCGGTCTGGGTGACCGGGTTGTCGGGGTGCAGCGTGGCGAACGAGCGCAGGTGGCTCCCCCACGCGTCGATCCGGTCACCGACGACCAGCAGCAGCCAGTGCGCCAGGCGGCCCTCGCTGAACCGCTCGTAGGCCAACCGGCGGACCGCGCCCGACACCCCCTTCAGCGGCTGGGCGGTGCCGAACACCGGGGTGACGAAGGCGTGCTCGATCGATCGCTCGCGCGGCCGCCTCTCCGGCTGCCGCTCCGGGAAGTCCCAGTGCGCGCCGGTGCTGTCCGGGGCGTACTGCAGCTTGGGGTGCGACGGCCGGTCGGCGGGGTCGAGGTCGGCTCCCCAGCCGGGGATGCGGGCCCGCAGCTGCTCGCGGGTCTCCGTCGGCGTGCGCTTGTCCCGGACGTAGGCACTCGGGATGTCGGGGTCGGTCACGGGGGCTCCTCCCTCAGGCCGCGTCGGGCAGGATCAGCGGCTTGATGCAGCCGTCGAGCTTGGCGGAGAACACGTGGTAGGCCTCGGCGATGTGCTCCAGCGGGAACCGGTGGGTGACCATCGCCCGCGGCGTCAGGTGGCCGTTGCGCACGTGCTCGAACATCCGCGGCCACTGCCGCTTCACCGGCGTCTGGTTCATGCGCAGGGTGAGCCCCTTGTTGAGCGCGTCGCCGAACTTCACCGCGTTGGGGATCGGCCCGTAGGCGCCGACGACGGAGACGGTGCCGCCCTTGCGCACCCCGTCGATCGCCCAGTTCAGCGCCACCGGTGAGCCGCCCTGCAGCTTGAGCTTGGCCCCGGCGACGTGCTGCAGGAGGTTGCCGTCGGCCTCCGCGCCGACCGCCTCGATGACGACGTCGGCACCGAGGAAGTCGGTCTGCTTCTTCAGCTCGACGACGACGTCGTCGTACTCGTCGTAGTCCAGCGTCTCGGCGTGGGCCAGGGTCCGCGCCTTCTCCAGCCGCTCCTGGAGGTGGTCGACGACGATCACCCGGCCCGCGCCCATCAACCACGACGACTGGGCGGCGATCAGGCCGACCGGCCCGGCACCGAGGACGACGACCGTGTCACCCTCGGCGATCTCGCCGAGCTGCGCGCCGAAGTAGCCGGTCGCGGCCGCGTCGGTCAGCAGGACGGCGTCCTCGTCGTGCATCCAGTCGGGGACCAGGGCCGGGCCGACGTCGGCGAACGGGACGCGCACGTACTGCGACTGGCCGCCGTCGTAGCCGCCGGTGGTGTGCGAGTAGCCGTAGATGCCGCCGACCGCCGTGGCGTTGGGGTTGACGTTGTGGCAGTTGGAGTACAGGCCCCGGGCGCAGAACCAGCAGCTGCCGCAGAAGATGTTGAACGGCACCATCACCCGGTCGCCGACCCGCAGGTTCTGCACCGAGGGGCCGACCTGCTCCACGACGCCGATGAACTCGTGGCCGAACGTGTGCCCGATCCGGGTGTCCGGCATGAGCCCGTGGTAGAGGTGCAGGTCCGACCCGCAGATGGCGGCCAGCGTCACCCGCACGATCGCGTCGTTCGGGTGCTCGATGGCCGGGACGTCCTTCTCCTCCACCCGGAGCTTGTAGGGGCCGCGGTACACCATCGCGCGCATGCGATCTCGCCCTCCTCGGGGACTCCAACCGTGACGCCGGGACGTCCGCCAGGTCCGTCGACGCCGCTCACCGACGGCCCGACCCTTCCCCGCCCGGCGCGACGGGGCCACTCGGGACCGCACCGGCGACGTTCCCCTCCATCCAGCGCCGGGGGCCCTACCGTCGGCAGGCCGTCGCACCGACCTGGGGAGCCGCCGAGATGGACCCGCGCCCGCTGACCGAGCAGGACCGCATCGAGGCCTTCCGCCAGGCGCAGCTGAGCCACCTCGACCGGCAGACCGAGCTGCTCACGTCCATCCACCGCTGGGTGACCCTGGGGCTCGGCTCGGTCCTGCTGGCGCTGCTCCTGCTGATCTACCTGACCTTCGTCATCGCCATCGGCTGACCTGCGGAAACGGGTTGCCCGGCGGCATAGCGTCGGGCGCATGACCGCGTCCCCCGTGCTCGAGCCGGTGCACCGTCCGGAGGACGGCGAACTCGTCGGACACCTGGCCGTCGCCGACCGCGACGCCGGGTGGGTGGCACACGCCGTCCCCGGCACCCCGCTGCGCGCCTTCCCCACCCGCGAGGAGGCGGTGTCCTTCCTCCGCACCCGCGGGCTGGCCCTGCTCGCCGAGCGCTGGGAGTACCGCCCCGCCGACGGCGGCGAGCCGCGCACGGCCTGGCTGGTGGAGGCCCGCCCGGGCGCCGTCGTCGTCCGGTTCGGGTACGACACCACGTCGGTGCCCCTGAGCGGCGACGAGCTGCACCGGCTGGTCCCGGCCCGGCCGGTGTAGTCGGCGGAAGCCCGGTGGGCCCGGCGGCGTTCCCGGGGTCGTGAGCACCCCGCGGGACGTCGACGTCGTGGTCATCGGCGCGGGCCAGGCCGGCCTCTCCACCGCCTACCACCTGGCGCGCCTGGGCTTCCCGCCCGGCCGCGGCTTCGTCGTCCTCGACGGCGACGCCGCGCCGGGCGGGGCCTGGCAGCACCGCTGGCCCTCGCTGACGATCGCCACGACGCACCGGGTGCACGAGCTGCCCGGCCTGCCGTTCACCCCGGCGTCGGAGGACCTGCCCGCCGCCGAGGCGGTGCCGGCCTACTTCGCCGAGTACGAGCGGCGCTTCGGCCTGCCGGTGCAGCGGCCGGTGCAGGTGACCGCCGTGCGCCGCACCGGCGACGGCCGCTTCCTCGTCTCGGCGCCCGAGGGCGGGTGGCGGGCCCGCGGCGTGGTCAACGCCACCGGCACCTGGACGCGCCCGTTCGTGCCGCACTACCCGGGGCGGGAGACCTTCCGCGGCCGGCAGCTGCACACGGTCGGGTACCGCGGAGCGGCGGAGTTCACCGGGCAGTCGGTGGTCGTCGTCGGCGGGGGCGCCTCGGCGGTGCAGCTGCTGGGCGAGCTGGCCGCCGTCGCCCGGACGACGTGGGTCACCCGCCGGCCGCCGGTCTGGCGCGAAGGTCCCTTCGGCGAGGAGCAGGGCCGCGAGGCGGTGGCCCGGGTCGCCGAGGCCGTACGGGCCGGTCGCGCACCCGGCAGCGTCGTCGGCGCCACCGGGCTGGTCGTCACGCCGTGGGTGCGTCGCGCCCTGGACGACGGCGTCCTCACCCGCCTGCCGGTGTTCGACCGCATCACCCCCGACGGCGTCGCCTGGGACGACGGCCGGACCGTGCGGGCCGACGTGATCCTGTGGGCCACCGGCTTCCGCGCCGCCGTCGGCCACCTCGCGCCGCTGCGGCTGCGCACCCGGGACGGCGTCATCCGGCTCGACGGCACCTCCGCCGTCGACGAGCCGCGCCTGCAGCTGGTCGGCTACGGGCCGAGCGCCAGCACGATCGGTGCGAACCGGGCCGGCCGCGCGGCCGCCCGCACGCTGCGCCGGCTGCTCGACCAGGACACCGAGCTGGCCCGCACGGCCTGACCTCCCGGGGTCGCCCCCGACCCGGTCGTCCGGGCGGATCAGGGTGCGGGAGGGGGATCGCCCGGATGTGCCAGGCGCCGCCGCACTGGCAGCCTCTCGCGCATGTCCTCCTCGCCTTCCCCCCACCCGGCGGTGACCCCGTGATCGTCGCGTCCGGTCTCACCAAGCGCTTCGGCGACCGGGTCGCCGTCGACGGCGTCTCCTTCACCGTCCGCCCCGGCCGCGTGACCGGCTTCCTCGGCCCCAACGGCGCCGGCAAGTCGACGACGATGCGGATGGTCATCGGCCTGGACCGGCCCACCTCCGGCACGGTCACCGTCGACGGCGCCCGCTATGCCGACTCCCCCGCCCCGCTGCGCGCGGTCGGCGCCCTGCTGGAGGCTCGGGCGCTGCACCCCGGCCGCACCGCCCGGGCACACCTGCGCTGGATGGCGGCCAGCAACGGGATCCCGGCCGCCCGGGTCGAGGAGGTGCTGGACCTGGTCGGGCTGGAGGCGGTGGCCGGCCAGCGGGTCGGCCGGTTCTCCCTCGGCATGGGCCAGCGGCTGGGCATCGCGGCCGCACTGCTCGGCGACCCACCGGTGGTCGTCCTCGACGAGCCGGTCAACGGCCTGGACCCCGAGGGCATCCGCTGGGTGCGCACCCTGGCCCGTGACCTCGCCACCGAGGGCCGCACCGTGCTGGTGTCCAGCCACCTCATGGCCGAGATGGCGCTGACCGCCGACCACCTGGTCGTCATCGGCCGCGGCCGGATCCTGGCCGACTGCTCGACCGCCGAGTTCATCGCCGAGCACGCCGCCTCCTTCGTCAAGGTGCGCACCCCGCAGCCCGGGCAGCTGGCCGACCTGCTGCGCCGCTCCGGCGCCGACGTCACGCGCGACGGCGACGAGCTGCACGTGCACGGCGTGGACGCCGCCGCCACCGGCGAGCTCGCCGCCGGCGCCGGCCTGGTGCTGCACGAGCTCGGCCTCGTCACCTCCTCGCTCGAGGAGGCGTTCATGACCCTGACCGCCGGCAGCGTCGAGTTCGCCGCCGCCCGCCCTGCCGAGGTGACCCGGTGACCGCTCCCGCCCTGACCGCCTCCGGCACCGCACCGCTCCCGGCGGGCGGCGCCACGCTGCCCCGCGCCGTGCACGCCGAGTGGATCAAGTTGTGGTCGGTGCGCTCGACCGGCTGGTCGGTCGCCGCCATGGTCGCGCTCGGCGCGGGCCTGACCACGCTGGTGTGCGCGCTGGTCGCCCCGGACCTCGCTGCCGGCCAGGAGGGCGAGCCGGTCGGCGCGTTCATCACCTGGGGTCTGCTGTTCGCGCAGGTCACCGCGGTCGTGCTCGGCGCGCTGACGGTGACCGGCGAGTACGGCACCGGGATGATCCGCGCGACCCTGGCGGCCAACCCCCGCCGCGGCACCGTGCTGGTGGCCAAGGCGCTGGTGCTCACCGGCACGCTGTTCGTCGCCGGCGTCGTGACGGCGACGCTCGGCTGGCTGGGCGGCAACGCCTTCCTGTCCGCGGAGGGCATCGGCATCTCGCTCGGCGACGACGGGATGCTGCGCTCGCTGTTCGGCAGCGGCCTCTACATGGCCGGGCTCGGACTGTTCGCGATGGCCGCCGGACTGCTGCTGCGCTCGACCGCCGCGGTGGTGTCGGTCGTGCTCGCGCTGGTGTTCCTCGTCGGCAACCTGGTGGTGCTGCTGCCCGGCGCGCTGGGCGAGTGGCTGACCAAGCTGATGCCGGGCAACGCCGGGTCCCGGATCGCCACGCCGGAGTCGTTCAACCCGCTGCTGCTCGAGCCGTGGACCGGCTTCGCCGTCTTCGCCGCCGAGGTCGCGGTGCTGCTCGCCGTCGCGGCGGTCGTCTTCTCCCGCCGCGACGCCTGAGGAAGGACCCCCGACGAGGGGCCACCCCCCGCGCGGTCGTGCTCTGCCCCGTCCACGCGGGCAGAGCACGACCGTGCGAGGGGGGAGGGACACCTCGGCGGGGAGCGGCGGCGGGCAGGCACAGTGGAGGGGTGACCTCCCCCGACCCCACCGCCCTCGGCCGCGAGCGCGCCGGCGAGCTGCTGCGCCGGCTCGAGGCCGGCGACCCCGACGGCGCCGACGCCGTGCTCGCCGACGCCGACGAGGTGCGCGACCTCGTCTACGTGGGCGCCGCGCTCACCGCGCTGGCCCGCACCGAGGCCCGTGCACTGCCGCCGGCCCAGCGCGCCCAGGCCAACACCCGTCAGCGCAACCTCGGCGCCGCCCGCGACGCCGCCCGCACCGACCCCGCCGGCCTGCGGCTGTGGCTGCGCCGGTCGGCCGAGGAGCTGCTGCTGCTCCGCTCGCAGCGGGCCGCCGCCGACGCCATCGCCGGCTGAGCCCGCCGGCTGGTGCCGGCGCACCCGGGCCGGCCGGGACCGGGAGGTGGCACCGGTCCCGGCCGGGCGCTCAGGAGCCGATGGGCGTGAGCGCGCTGACCATCCCGAAGAGGTCCTTGGGGTCCTCGGGCTCGGCGACCAGGTCGATGTCGTCGACCCACGGCGTGCCGCGGACCTCGTCGCGCACGTAGCGCAGCGCCGAGAGGTCCTCGACGGCGAAGCCGACCGAGTCGAAGACGGTCACCTGGGCGGCCGAGGTGCGGCCCGGGACCCGCCCGGTGACGACCTGCCAGAGCTCGGTCACCGGGAAGTCAGCCGGCATCGCCTGGATCTCGCCCTCGATCCGCGTCTGCGGCGGGAACTCGACGAAGACCTCCACGTCGTCGCGCAGCAGGATGGCCGGGTCGAGCTCGGTCTTGCCGGGGCAGTCGCCGCCGATCGCGTTGACGTGCACACCGGGCTCGATCCACTCCGGGGGCAGCACGACCGCGCGGGCCTTGTCCGCCGTGCACGTGGTGACGACGTCGGCACCGCGCACCGCCTCCCGGCCGGACGACGCCATGGTGACGTCGAAGCCGAGCGGCTCGAGGTTGCGGGCCAGCTTGGCCATGGCGGCCGGGTCGGTGTCCCACACCGCGAGCTCGCTGATCCCGAGGGCCCCGCGCATCCCGAGCGCCTGGAACTCCGACTGGCTGCCGGCGCCGATGAGCGCCAGCCGGCGGGAGTCGGGCCGGGCCAGGTGACGGGCGACCATGGCCGACGTCGCCGCCGTCCGCAGCGCGGTCAGGAGGGTCATCTCGGCGAGGAAGACGGGGTAGCCGTTGGAGACGTCGGCCAGCGCGCCGAAGGCGGACACCGTCTGGAAGCCGCGCGCGGGGTTGCTCGGGTGCCCGTTGACGTACTTGAAGGCGTAGGTCTCCCCGTCGCTCGTGGGCATCAGCTCGATGACACCCCAGGGCGTGTGGCTGCCGACGCGGGCGACCTTGTCGAAGGACTCCCACCGGCGGAAGTCGTCCTCCACGTAGCGGGACATCCCCGCGATGATCCGCTCCGGCCCGGTCTCGGCCACCCAGCGGACCATGTTGCGCACGTCGACGAACAGCGTCATGACGGCCGCCTCCTCTCGATGGGGGAAACGCTAGGGATGGACGATCTGCACGGTCAATGAACAGAGCGCACGCATCGTGCGCAGAGGCCGGCCACATCGCTGCGCTGGTCTGTACGGTCTGCGCATGGCGGAACTCAGCGACCTCGACCGGCGGCTGCTGGCGGCCCTGCGCGAGGACGGCCGGGCGCCGGTGGCGGAGCTGGCCCGCCGGCTGGGGGTCACGCGGGCGACCGTCACCAGCCACCTCGACCGGCTGGTCGCCGAGGACGTGATCGTCGGGTTCACCGTCCGGGTGCGGGACGAGACCCTGGCCGGCGGCGTGCGCGCGGTCTCGCTCATCGAGGTCGAGGGACGCTCCACCGACGACGTCATCCGGCGGCTGCGCGGGTTCCCCGAGATCGAGTCGATGCACTCGACGAACGGCGCCTGGGACCTCGTCGCCGAGACCCGCACCGCCGACCTCGCCGAGTTCGACCGGCTGCTCAACCGGATCCGGGCCGTGCCCGGTGTGATCAACAGCCAGACCAGCCTGCTGCTGACCTCCGTGCTGCGCTGAGGTGACCTGGCCCGGTGGCCGGCCCCCTCGCAGGGGCCCGCTGCGAGCCTGCGAGCGGTGGGGGGCAGGGCGGCCCCGTCCCGGGTCCCGCCCTGAGCCTGCGAAGGGTGGGGAGGACGGGGTCCTTCTTCAGGCCGGCCGGGTCGCCGTGCTGGTCGCCGCCCGTGCCACCGGCAGGGCCGCCACCAGCACGGCGGCCACGAGCAGGTAGGTCCACGACAGGCCCACCCCGGCCGCGACCAGGCCCAGGGCCAGGGCGCCGATCGCGGTGCCCGCGTCGAAGGAGGCGTTCCACAGGGCGCTGGCCGTGGTCGCCCCGCCCTCGCCGGCCCGGGCGAAGGCGGTGACGAGCGTCAGGTTCTGCACCGCGCCGTAGCCGGCGCCGAACAGCGCCGCCCCGAGCAGCACGACGGCGTCCCCGGTGGACAGTCCCAGCGCGACGACGGCCAGCCCCGCCGCGCCGACGAGCAGCGTGACCGGCAGCAGCCGGCCGGTGCCGAGCCGGTCGGCCAGCAGCCCCGCCCGCCAGCGGGTGAGCGCGCCGGTGACGCCGAAGACGAGCAGCGCCGCCGTCGCCAGCAGGCCGTCGGGCCGCTCGATCGGCAGGAACGTCACCAGCCCGCCGCCGGCCAGGGTGACGACGAACAGCACCGCCGACGGCGCCAGCGCGGCCCGCACCGCGGCGCGCGACGACGTCCGCGCACCCGGCTCCCAGCGCACCGTCCGGGTCAGCACGGGCAGCAGCGGCAGGGCGAGCACCGGGACGGCGGCCAGCCAGGACAGCACTGCTGCGTGCCCGTCGAGCACCAGCGCCACGCCGGTGGGGACGGCGACCAGGTTGGGCACCGCGATGGCCAGCCCGTAGAGGCCGATCGACTCGCCGCGGCGCTCGAGCGGGGCGACCTGCGCGGCCAGCGTCGCCCCGAGCACGGTGAGCACGGCGAACCCGGCCCCGCGGACCGCCGAGACGGCCGAGAGCCAGAGCACCCCGTCGCCGAGCACGTAGAGCGGGGCGGGCGCGCCCAGGGCGAGCAGGCCGGCCGCGAGCACCGGGCCGAGGCCGAACCGCGCGGTGAGCGCCGGCACGGACGACTGCACGGCCACCGTGACCAGCAGGAACACCGCGGTGACGACCCCGGCGGTGTCGGGCGACGCGCCGCCGGCGACCGCGTAGGCCGGCAGCGAGGCCAGCGTCAGGCAGTAGCTGACGAAGCCGAGCGTCGTCGCCCCGACCAGGGCGCGCATCGCCGGCAGCCGCCACAGCGACGCCCCGACCCCGACCCCGGCCTCCGCGCTCACTCCCCGACGCTAGTGGGCCTCCTGGTCGCGTGTCCGGACCGGCCACCGTCCAGGGTCCCGCGCCGGGCGTGCGAGGCGTGGGGGGAGGGTGGTCCTCGTGGCGCTGCTGACCGTCGGCCACGGGCCCGACGACCGCGCCCGCCTGGGCGCCCGGCTCACCGGGGCGGGGATCGGGCTGGTCGTCGACGTCCGGCGCTTCCCGGGCAGCCGCAGCAACCCCGACGTCCGGCGGGAGGCGCTGGAGCAGTGGCTGCCGGCCGCCGGGGTCGGCTACCGCTGGGAGGCCCGGCTCGGCGGCCGCCGCCGGCTGCCGCCGAGCCGGGCCCGTCGCCGACGGCTGGTGGACGGTCGCCCAGTTCGCCGCCTACGCCGCGCACACCCGGACGGCGGAGTTCGCCGCGGCGCTCGACGGGGTGCTCACCGAGGCGGCGACGGCGGCCGTGGCGGTGATGTGCAGCGAGAGCGTGTGGTGGCGCTGCCACCGGCGGCTGGTCGCCGACGTCGCCGTCCTGGCCGGGGCGTGCCGGTGCAGCACGTCATGCCCGACGGCCGGCTGTCCGAGCACCACCCCTCGGAGGGCGCCGTGATCGGCGCCGACGGCCGGGTCCACTGGCCGGGACCGCCGTGACCACCGGCAGGTGGCCGGGTCAGCGCGGTGTGCCCGAGCGCGCCACCGATCGCGCCAGCGCCCACGCGGTCAGGACCAGGAAGACCGCCGCCTGAGCGGCCAGCACCCCCATGTCCAGCGCCCAGCGCGATGCGGTGGGCGTGAACAGGGGGTCCAGCTGGGGACCGGACAGCGGCTGCAGCTCGGCCGTGGAGGCCATCGCCGCGTAGCCGGCACGGGCCGGCAGCAGCCAGGAGAACTGCTCCAGGCCGGCCCGGTCGGCCAGCGGGAACAGGCCGCCGCACAGCACCAGCTGCCCCATCACCAGCGCGACCAGAGCCGGCATGGTCTGGTCGGTGGACCGCGCCAGCGCCGAGACGGCCAACGCGGCGATGCTCATCGTCACGCCGACCGCCGCCGCCGCGGCCGCGATCTCCCACTCACCCCAGGGCAGCACCCGCGGATCGTCCGGGCCCGGCAAGCCGATGAGCGCCAGGAGGGTGAAGGCCACCGACTGGGCCGCGACGGCCCCGCCCACGACGACGACCTTGCTGGCCAGATAGGCGGTCGGCGAGAGACCCACGGCGTGCTCGCGGCGGTAGATCGGGCGTTCGGCGACGAACTCCCGGACCGCGAGCGCCGCCCCCATCAGCGCCGCACCCACCACCAGCACGATGATCCGCTGCTGGGCCTCGGCAGGATCCCCGCCGGCCGCACGCACCGACAGACCTGCCTCACCCGGGAAGGCGTGGGCCATGACCGCGAGCACCACCGGCATCCCGACCAGCAGCCCCAGGAACAGCCGGTCGGCGGCCACGACGGCGAGGTTGCGCCGGACGAGTGTGACCAGCTGGCGGACCGGCGCCGGCCGCGCGGGCGCGGGGGCCTCGCCGGCCGGCGGCGGGGCCGGCACCACCACGGACGTCGATCCGACGTAGGCCCGGCGGACCGGCGACTCGGCGAACCGGCTGACCCACACGGGGTCGTCGAGCGCCCGGAAGACCGCCGGGTGGTCGGGCACCCCGAAGAACGACAGCAGCTGCTCGGGTGGGCCGAAGAAGGCGACCCGGCCACCGGTCGCGAGCAGCAGCACGCGGTCGCACCGGTCCAGGGCGAGCACGCTGTGCGTGACGACGAGGACCACCCGGCCGGCGTCGGCGAGCACGCGCAGGCCCTCCATGACCTGCCGGTCGAGTCCCGGGTCCAGGCCGGAGGTGGGCTCGTCGAGGAAGAGCAGCTGCGGCGCGGTGAGCAGTTCCAGGGCGATGGACGTGCGCTTGCGCTGGCCGCCGGAGAGGGAGTCGATCCGCTGGTCGATCTGCTCGGACAGCCCCACCTCCGCGAGGACCCGGCGCACCCGCTCGTCCCGTTCCGCGGCGGTGGTGTCCCGGGGCAGCCGCAGGCGGGCGGCGAAGCCGAGCGCCCGCCGGACGGTGAGCTGGCGGTGCAGCACGTCGTCCTGGGGCACGAGTCCGATCAGGTGGCGCAGGTGGTCGTACTGCTCGTACAGGTCCCTCCCGTCCCACGTCACCCGTCCCATGCCGGCCGGGCGCAGGCCGGTGAGCGCGCCGAGCAGGGTCGACTTGCCGGCGCCGGAGGGACCGATGACCGCCACGAGCTGACCCGCCCGGACCGTGAGCGAGACGTCGTCCAGCAGGCGCTTGCCGCTGCGGGTGGCCACACCGAGGTGCCGGGCGCTGAGGGTCGCCGGGTGGCGGTGGGGCAGGACGGCCGCCCGGCCGTCCCAGGTGATCGTCGTGCCGCCGATCCCGATGGTGTCCCCGGCGGTGAGGGCGGCCGGTCCGACCAGCCGGGTGCCGTTGAGGTGTGTCCCGTTGGAGCTGCCCAGGTCCCGGACCACGGCGGTGTCCGGCCCGACGACGTCGATCGCGGCGTGGCGGCGCGACACCAGCGGGTCGTCGGCCACGACGACGTCGCAGGCGGGGTCGCGGCCGATGACGACGACACGCTGCGCGGCCGGACCGGCGCGCCCCTCCGGGGGGTGCGTTCCGGACCGGATCACCAGTTCCGGGCCGTCGCGCCCGCCCAGCTGCACCCGGTGCTCGGAGCCGGGCTCGAGCAGCCTGCCCGCACCGGGCGGGCCCTCCACCGTGCCGGCCGGCAGCACCGTTCCGTCGACGGCGGTGCCGTTGCGACTGCCGAGGTCCCGCAGCACCCACCCCCGCTCCTCGTGCTGCAGGGACAGGTGCACGCGGCTCACCTGCTGGTCCGGCAGCTGCACGTCACACCGCGGATCCCGGCCCACCACGACCGGCCGGGAACCGTCGAAGGTCCACACGCGACCATCGGTCGTCAGCCGGAGGAGCGTGCCGTCCCGCGGTCCGGCCGTCACGACCGGCGCTCCTCGCCGTCGTCGACCGGTGCCGTCCACGACCGGGCGACCCGGGCGCGGAGGCAGCGCCGAGGCCGTGGGGAGTCCCGCCCCGGGGTGCGACGCCGGAACGGTGGCGGGGGGTCATGACGTCGACAGGCCATGACGGAGCCTTCCTGCCTCGTGCAGCCCGGGGCCGTCCGTGCGGACGGGACCGCCCGGCACCGTCTCGGCCGGCCCCGCTCCCGTCAACCGCCTTCCGATCGCCGGGGACCCCGGACCCGGCCGACCGGGTCCTCGCCGTGCACGTCGTCACGCTGCGCCCACGGCCCCCTCCAGGGCGTCCGAGAGCTGGACGGCCCCCGGCCCCCTGCCGGGCCCCGCCCCGAGCCTGCGAGGGTGGGGAGCAGGGGGTCCTCAGCCCATGTGCGGGTAGCGGTGGTCGGTCGGCGGGACGAAGGTCTCCTTGATCGACCGGGTCGACGTCCAGCGCTGCAGGTTCTGCGCGGCGCCGGCCTTGTCGTTGGTGCCCGAGGCCCGCCCGCCGCCGAAGGGCTGCTGGCCGACGACGGCGCCGGTGGGCTTGTCGTTGGCGTAGAAGTTGCCGGCGGCGAACCGCAGGACGCGCTGCGCGTGCGCGATGGCCGCCCGGTCCTGCGCGATGACCGCCCCGGTCAGCGCGTACGGCGCCGCCGCCTCCATCTGGGTGAGCACCGTGTCGTAGTCGGCGTCGTCGTAGACGTGCACCGCGAGGATCGGACCGAAGTACTCCGTGGTGAAGACCTCGTGCCCCGGGTCGGTGCCCTCGATGATCGTCGGGCGGACGAAGAAGCCCTCGCTGTCGTCGGCCTGACCGCCGGCCACGATCGACAGCGCGGGGTCGTCGTCGACCCGGTCGATGACGCCGGACAGCTTGGAGAAGGACTTCCGGTCGATGACCGCGCCCATGAAGTTGGCGAAGTCGGTGACGTCGCCCATCTCCAGCGACTCGGTGACACCGACCAGGTCGTCGCGCAGCCGCCCCCACACCGACCGCGGCACGTAGGCGCGGCTGGCCGCCGAGCACTTCTGCCCCTGGAACTCGAACGCGCCGCGCACCAGTGCGGTCCGCAGCACGTCGACGTCGGCCGAGGGGTGGGCGACGACGAAGTCCTTGCCGCCGGTCTCGCCGACGATGCGCGGGTAGCCGCGGTAGGAGGCGATGTTCTCCCCCACCGTCCGCCACAGGTGCTGGAACACCGGCGTCGACCCGGTGAAGTGGATGCCGGCGAGGTCCCGGTCGGCCAGCACGACGTCGGAGACCGCGACCCCGTCGCCGGTGACCATCGTGATCACACCCGGCGGCAGCCCGGCCTCCTCCAGCAGCCGCATGAGGAAGTGCGCGGCGAACTGCTGGGTGGGCGCGGGCTTCCAGACGACGGTGTTGCCCATGAGCGCCGGGGCCGTGGGCAGGTTGCCGGCGATCGCGGTGAAGTTGAACGGCGTGACGGCGTAGACGAACCCCTCGAGCGGCCGGTGGTCGCTGCGGTTCCACACGCCCGGCGAGGACACCGGCTGCGCGGACACGATCTCGCGGGCGAAGTGCACGTTCCAGCGCCAGAAGTCGACGAGCTCGCAGGCGCTGTCGATCTCGGCCTGGTGGGCGGTCTTGGACTGCCCGAGCATCGTCGCGGCGTTGAGCGTCTGCCGCCACGGCCCGGCCAGCAGGTCGGCGGCCTTGAGGAACACCGCGGCGCGGTCGTCGAAGGACAGCTCCTGCCAGCCCGGCGCGGCGTCCTTCGCCCAGCGGACGGCGTCCTCGGCGTCGGTGTGCGTGGCGTGCGCGGCCGTGCCGAGGACGGCGGCGTGCCGGTGCGGCTGGACGACGTCGAAGCGCTCGCCGCCGCCCATCCGCTGCTTGTCCCCGAGGGTCATCGTCAGCTCGAGCGGCTCGGCGGCGAGCTCGGTCAGCCGCTGCTGCAGCGCCGCGCGCTCCGGCGAGCCGGGGGCGTAGGTGAACACCGGCTCGTTGGTCGGCGGGGGGACGTTGGTGACGGCGTCCATGGGGCTCTCCTGTGTGGGGTGGGTGGCCGGCTCAGCCGGTGGTGACGAGGGAGCGCAGGAAGAAGCGCAGGTTCGCGGGGCGCTCGGCCAGCCGGCGGACGAAGTAGCCGTACCAGTCGACGCCGTAGGGGACGTAGGCGCGCACGGTCACGCCCTCGGCGGCCAGCCGGTGCTGCTCGGCCGGGCGGATGCCGTAGAGCATCTGCACCTCCCACGAGTCCGCCGCGCGGTCGTACTCGGCCGCCAGCCGCTGGGCCAGCGAGACCAGCCGCGGGTCGTGACTGCCGACCATGGGGTACCCCGGCCCGCGCATGAGCACGCCGAGGCAGCGGGCGTAGGCGGCGTCGACGTCGTCGCGGCCCTGGTGGGCGACCGACGGCGGCTCGTCGTAGGCGCCCTTGACCAGCCGCACCCGCGAGCCGGCCACCGCCAGCGCCCGGGCGTCGTCCTCGGTGCGGTGCAGCGCGGCCTGCAGCACGGCGCCGGTCTCGGGGTGGGTGCGGCGCAGCTCGGCGAGGGTGCCGAGGGTGGCGTCGACGGTCGAGGAGTCCTCCATGTCGAGGGTGACCGTCGTGCCGATCGCCGCGGCCGCCTCGACCACCGGCCGGACCAGCTCCGGCGCCAGGTCCTCGCCGCCGGGCAGCGCCTGCCCGAAGGCCGAGAGCTTGACCGACACCTCGGCGGCCCGGCCGAGGCCGAGCGGGGCCAGCCCGTCGAGGGCGGCCAGGTAGGCGTCGCGGGAGCGGCAGGCCTCGGCGCGGTCGGTGACGTCCTCGCCGAGGTGGTCGAGGGTGACCGCGAGGCCCTCCCCGGTCAGCCGGCGGACGACGTCGAGCGCCTCGGGCAGCGTCTCGCCGGCGACGAACCGGTCGACGACCTGCCGGGTGATCGGCGTCCCGACCAGCACGCGGCGCAGCGCCGGCCGCCGGGACGCGCCGAGGAGCAGGGCCTTCTGCGAGAGCACGGGCACCTCCGTGTGTCGTCGTGCCCCTCCGCGGAGGTGCACGGTCACGAGGAACGCTAGGTCCGCCGCACCCCGGCCACCAGGGACAGACGTACGGACTCCACCCGTCCGGTCTCATACAGTCGTACGAGTGCGCGACGACCTGCAGGACGTGGTCGACGAGGTCTCCCGGCTGCTGGGGGCCCCGGCGACGCTGGAGGACGTCGACTTCACCCTGCTGGCCTTCTGTGCCCACCCCACCGACGACGACACCACCGCCATGGACGCCGTCCGCGCCCGCTCGATCCTCGGCCGCGGCTCGACGCCGGCCACCCGCCGCTGGTTCGAGGGCCTCGGCATCGCCCGCGCCGAGGGACCGCTGCGCACCCCGGCGGACCCGGCGGCCGGCGTCCTCACCCGGCTGCTGCTGCCCGTGCGCGCCGACGGCCGCACCCGCGGCTACCTGTGGCTGCTCGACGGCGGCCGCACCGACCCGGGCGACGCGTCGGACCCGGCGCTGGCCGCGGCGGTCGCCCTCGCGGGACGGGCGGGGCGGCTGCTGGCCGACCGGCACGACGACCGCGACCTCGGTGCGGCCCTGGCCGCCGTCCTGACCTCGCCCGGTCCGGCCCGCGACCGGGCCGTGCGCGCGCTGTCCGACCGGCTCGGGGACGGCGCGCCGCTGGCGCTGGTCGCCCTGCACCCGCCCGGCGGCGCGCCC
>NZ_JBFNXQ010000026.1:0-53306 GCF_041018925.1 Geodermatophilus maliterrae | reverse complement strand
GATCCCCGTGGGGCGCAACGGCAACGTCAACGACGTCGCCGACCTGATCACCTACCTGTGCCGGGAGGAGACCGGCTACGTCACCGGCGTCACCTACGACGTCAACGGCGGCTCGCACATCCACTGACCCGCCGCGGCTCGGGCCGCTCTCCCGCCCCCGCGGGGTAGCGGCCCGAGCTCGCCGACCGTGCCTCGGAAGGGGACCTCCTGAGGTGACCGTCGGCCGTCTCTCGTCGGCACACCAGCTTGATTCAGCACTGTCCCGTCGTCGCACCGTAGCGGCGCGACGACGAACGACGACAACTGTGGGGGTTAGACATGTTCGCCAAGGTCCTGGTGGCCAACCGGGGTGAGATCGCGGTGCGGGCGTTCCGCGCGGCGTACGAGCTGGGGGCTCAGACGGTGGCCGTCTTCCCGTGGGAGGACCGCAACTCGGTGCACCGGCTCAAGGCCGACGAGAGCTACCAGATCGGCGAGGTGGGCCATCCGGTCCGGGCCTACCTGTCGGTGGATGAGGTGGTCGGCGCGGCCCGGCGGGCGGGGGCAGATGCGGTGTATCCCGGGTACGGGTTCCTGTCGGAGAACCCGGACCTCGCAGCGGCCTGCGAGCGAGAGGGGATCACCTTCGTGGGCCCGCCGGCGTCGGTGCTGGAGCTGACCGGCAACAAGGCGCGGGCGATCGCCGCGGCGCGGGACGCCGGCCTGCCGGTGCTCGCTTCGACCGCCCCGAGCGACGACCTGGACACCGTCCTGGCCTCCACCGCCGACATGCCGTTCCCGGTGTTCGTCAAGGCCGTCGCCGGTGGCGGCGGGCGCGGCATGCGGCGGGTGGCGGACCCCGCGGAGCTGCCCGCCGCGGTGCAGGCGGCGATGCGCGAGGCGGAGGCCGCGTTCGGCGACGCGACCGTCTTCGTCGAGCAGGCCGTGGTGGAGCCGCAGCACATCGAGGTGCAGATCCTGGCCGACGGCGCCGGGAACGTCGTGCACCTCTTCGAGCGGGACTGCTCGGTGCAGCGCCGCCACCAGAAGGTGGTGGAGCTGGCCCCGGCGCCGAACCTGAACCCGGCGCTGCGGGAGCGGATCTGCGCCGACGCGGTCGCCTTCGCCAAGGCCATCGGCTACGTCAACGCCGGCACGGTGGAGTTCCTGCTCGACCGCGAGGGCCGGCACGTGTTCATCGAGATGAACCCGCGCATCCAGGTCGAGCACACGGTCACCGAGGAGGTCACCGACGTCGACCTGGTGCAGTCGCAGCTGCGGATCGCGGCGGGCGAGACCTTCGAGGACCTCGGCCTGTCCCAGGAGTCGATCGTGCTGCGGGGGGCGGCGCTGCAGTGCCGGATCACCACCGAGGACCCGGCCAACGGCTTCCGTCCCGACACCGGCCGGATCACCGCCTACCGCTCGCCCGGCGGCGCCGGCATTCGGCTGGACGGCGGCGCCTCGCTGGGTGCCGAGGTGGAGGCGCACTTCGACTCGCTGCTGGTGAAGCTGACCTGCCGGGGGCGCACCTTCGACATCGCGGTGGCCCGGGCGCGGCGCGCGGTGGCGGAGTTCCGGATCCGCGGGGTGGCCACCAACATCCCGTTCCTGGCCGCGGTGCTCGACGATCCGGACTTCGCCGCCGGGCGGGTCACCACGTCCTTCATCGAGGAACGGCCCGAGCTGCTCACGGCGCGCTCGTCGGCCGACCGAGGCACCCGGCTGCTCACCTACCTGGCCGACGTGACGGTGAACCGGCCGCACGGGGAGCGGCCGCACCTGGTCGACCCGGTCAGCAAGCTGCCGGCCGTCGACCTCACCGTCCCCCCGCCGGCGGGCTCCCGGGACCGGCTTCAGGAGCTGGGGCCCGAGCGGTTCGCCGCCCAGCTGCGGGCGCAGGCGGCGCTGGCGGTCACCGACACCACCTTCCGCGACGCGCACCAGTCGCTGCTGGCCACCCGGGTCCGCACCCGCGACCTGCTCGCCGTCGCTCCCGCCCTGGCGCGGACGGTCTCGCAGCTGTTCAGCCTCGAGTGCTGGGGCGGGGCCACCTACGACGTCGCGCTGCGCTTCCTGCACGAGGACCCCTGGGACCGGCTGGCCGCGCTGCGCGAGGCGGTGCCCAACCTCTGCCTGCAGATGCTCCTGCGGGGGCGCAACACCGTCGGTTACACCCCCTACCCCGCGCAGGTCACGACGACGTTCGTCGAGGAGGCCGCGCGCACTGGCATCGACGTGTTCCGGGTGTTTGACGCGCTCAACGACGTCACCCAGATGCGCCCGGCCATCGACGCCGTCCGGGAGACCGGGACGGCGCTGGCCGAGGTGGCGCTGTGCTACACCGGCGACCTGTCCGACCCCGGGGAGACGCTCTACACCCTCGACTACTACCTCCGCCTCGCCGAGCAGATCGCCGACGCCGGCGCCCACATCCTGGCGATCAAGGACATGGCCGGCCTGCTCCGCCCGCCCGCGGCCGCCCGGCTGGTGACCGCGCTGCGCGAGCGCTTCGACCTCCCCGTGCACCTGCACACCCACGACACCGCCGGCGGCCAGCTGGCCACCCTGCTGGCGGCCTGGTCGGCCGGCGTGGACGCCGTCGACGGCGCGGTCGCCTCCATGGCCGGCACCACCAGCCAGCCGCCGCTGTCGGCGATCGTGGCCGCCACCGACGCCACCGAGCGGGCCACCGGCCTGGACCTGGCCGCGGTCAACGACCTGGAGCCCTACTGGGAGGCCGTCCGGCGGGTGTACGCGCCGTTCGAGTCCGGGCTGGCCGCCCCGACCGGGCGGGTGTACCGGCACGAGATCCCCGGCGGGCAGCTGTCCAACCTGCGCCAGCAGGCGATCGCGCTGGGGCTGGGGCAGCGGTTCGAGGAGGTCGAGGACGCCTACGCCGCCGCCGACCGCCTGCTGGGCCGGCTGGTCAAGGTGACGCCGTCGTCGAAGGTGGTCGGCGACCTGGCGCTGCAGCTGGTCGGCTCCGGCGTCTCGGTCGACGACTTCGCCGCCGAGCCGAGCACGTACGACCTGCCCGACTCGGTCATCGGGTTCCTGCGCGGCGAACTCGGCGACCCGCCCGGCGGCTGGCCCGAGCCGTTCCGCAGCCGCGCGCTGGAGGGCCGGCGTCCCGCCGAGCCGCCGGCCGAGCTCTCCGACGACGACGTCCTGGGCCTCGCGCAGCAGCCGCGGGAGACGCTCAACCGGCTGCTGTTCCCCGGACCCACGCGCGAGTACGAGGCCCACGTCGACGCCTACGGCGACGTCTCGGTGCTGCCGACCAAGGAGTTCCTCTACGGCCTGCGCTCCGGTGTCGAGCACCCCGTCGATCTCGAGCCGGGCGTGCAATTGCTGATCGGCGTCGAGGCCGTGTCCGACCCCGACGAGCGGGGCATGCGCACCGTCATGTGCAGCCTCAACGGGCAGCTGCGCCCGGTGTCGGTGCGCGACCGCTCCGTCGACGCCCAGGTCAAGGCCGCCGAGAAGGCCGACCGCAGCGACCCCGGCCAGGTCGCCGCACCCTTCGCCGGCGTGGTCACCCTCCAGGTGAAGGAGGGCGACCCGGTGGAGTCCGGCCAGGCGGTCGCCACGATCGAGGCGATGAAGATGGAGGCCGCGATCACCGCCCCGGTCGCCGGCACCGTCAATCGCGCCGCCATCGGCGCGGTTCAGCAGGTCGAAGGTGGAGACCTCCTGCTGGTTGTGCGCTGATCCCGCCCGGGCACGACCTGCTGCCTGCCACTGGAGGTGAGCTCCGGACGGACCACCAGTGTGTTCGGCGTGGTGCCTGGGCCCCATGGCAGGCGTTATACGACGCGGCGATAGGACGTGTCCGGCGGATCATGGGAGCCAGATCAGGAGGTCAACGGTTGTAGGCAGGCATCGGGCCGCGCAGCGAGGTCCCGACTTCATTGCAGGCGGCGACGACGTCCACCGGGAGGGGCCCCGCTGCGGCCGCGGCGATGTTCTGCTGCAACTGCTCGACCCGCGAGCCACCGAGCAGAACCGCACCGACGTCGGGCGAGCTCAGCAGCCAGCGCAGGGACAGTTCAGGCAGGGCCACACTGGCGTCGTCGGCGATCTTGGCAAGCCGCTCGATGGCCGCGAAGAGTTCCGGGGTCCAGTAGCGGTCGCGGTACATCCGGGCGAGCTGTGAGTCGCCGAAGCGGCCGGTGCCGGCAGCGGTGAACGAGTGCTTCCCGGTGAGCAGGCCTCCACCGAGGGGGTTGTAGACCATCGTGAGGAACCCGCTGACGCGGGCGAACTCGAGGTACTCCTCCTCGATCCGGCGGGCGACGAGGTTGTGCTTCATGATTGGGCGTTGTTGGCCGACGACGACCGATGCTGGCTGAGTTGCGGACTTTCTGCGGACTCTGCGGACTGTGTGCGGACTGAGATGGCGTGACCTGCGGGCCCATCCGAGCCGTCCGGGGGGCACCGGCGGCGGTGACCGGAAGCGTTGCTCGCCGGCCGAGGATCATCGGGAGCATCTCCGGATCGACGTGCAGCTGGTAGGTGGTCAGGAGGTGGTTGGCCACCCGCACGCGCGTCTTCGGGTCCACCCCCCGCTCGACCTGCCGTGCGATGTGGTTCATCGCCAGTGCCAGGACAGCCAGCAACACCGCCGCCGCCGCTGCGGCGAGGCCGAGGAGCACCCAGAACTCCGCCCAGCTATAGGATGCTGCGGCAGTCACCCGCGCCGGGTCGTCGGCGCGGCCGGCGGACTTGTCTAGGCCCCCGGCTCACAGGAATCCGCCGAAGGCGGCCAGTGGAACCAGGCCCACCGCGGCGAAGGCGGTGTACCCGGCAACCTCGTCCAGCCGGATCCGCGCGGGCCACCGCAGGGTCGGCGGCGGCGAGGACAGCGTAGGTGGCGCTGCCGCGGCGGGTGCGGGAGCACACCGGAAGCCTTCGGTCAGGTGCATGCCCGGGACCGTCCGCGCCGGACGGCACGGCGCACGAGCTCCCGAGGATCCGGCGGAGTGGCACGGTGTCCGAGGACGGGTGCTCGCCGGACGCCAACCTTTCGGTGTCGTCCGCCGGACCGGCCATGAACTGTCGCTGGTCGGGAAAGGCGCAGGTGTTGCGGCGACACCCTCGCCGGATTTCGGGGGCGGATCGACATGTCGAACCGCTCGACCTGCTGATCGCGGTCAACCGCGGCATCCCCGGGCTGTGCAGCCTTCATGCGAACAGCGCCGATGACGCCCACTACGTCGAGAAGCGTGCTCGGCTCCGGTCCGGTCAACCGTCGGGGGTACCGGCGGCGCGCGACATGACGAGGCGAGCGGCGGAGGTGACCAGGTCGGGCTCAGTGACCTGGATGTAATGGATGCTGCCCGTGGCAATCTGGTGCGGCGTGTTGGGGAGCAGGTCCACGAGGGTCTCCTGCGCGACGGGCCAGACGGCCTCGAGGTCGGCGGTGGTCATCCCGGCGTCCGAGGGGAAGTCGGGGAACGGCGCGGTCTTCGACATCACGACCAGAGGGATGTCGGGAAGCGGCGGTGCCCCCAGGACCTGGTCCACGCTGGCGTCGATGTCGAACTTCTCGTAGTCCTCCTGCGCGCTGAGCGTCTCGCCCGGCGGATCGTTCACCACCTCGATGTAGGCCTCCCACTTGTCGGCGAGCAGGTCACGCAGGGCGGGGGCGAAGGCGTCGACGAGGACGAGGCCGGCCACCTCCTCGGGATGGGTCCGTGCGTACAGCTGGCCGATCATCCCGCCCCACGAGTGCGCGACGATGACGTACGGGCCGGGCACCTCGGCCGCCTGGAGCAGCGCGTGCAGGTCGGCCACCGAGTCGCCCGCCGTGCGCGGCATGGGCACGGGCGTCGACCGGTCGGTGATGGCTCGGGGCTCGCCGGGTACCACCGTGCCGGGACGGTCGTACCGGCAGACGCGGTTCGTCTTGGCCAGAGCCTGCATCACGGGTGGTCCGACGGCCGGCGTCAGCAACTGGCTGACAGTCCAGTACTCGCTGGAGTCGTGGATCCCGGACTCCAGGATGACCGTGGGGGCGCCCTCACCCATGCACTCGAGGAAGAGCTCTCGGCCGCCCCCGATGTCCACCGACCGGGACTGCACTTCACCGGGCCCGGCCTCATCGGCCCGGTCCTCGGACGCGTTCGCACCTGTGCAGGCCGCCAGAGCGAGTGTCGACATCGCGAGCATGGCCGCCAGGCGGGCAGGGACGCGCGGCCGAGGCTTCACGGTCACGTCGCGGGCCGCAGGTCGGTGACGTCCAGCATCAGCGGCATCTGGTCCTCCCTCTCACCCGAGGGGCCCGCGGGCGTCAGCTGCAGCGGTTCACCCTCAAGCGCGGCCTCCAGGGCGTCCTCCCCGGCGGCGGTCCCCACCAGTTTCTGGGACTCGAGGACGAAGGGCAGCCCGTTGCTCGCGAGCGGATTGTGACTGTCCATCACGTGGAAGTGCAGGTGTGGGGAGTCGGTGTTGCCCGAGTTCCCCAGCCGGCCGACCTGATCGCCGGCGTCCACCTCCTGGCCCACCTCGACGTACTCGTTGGCGCTGCCTGGCGCAAGGTGGGCGTAGAAGGCGTAGTAGGTGTGCCCGTTCTGCTCGAAGCGCTGCACGACGTGGTTGCCGCCGAACTCGGTGACCTGCAGGGTCCCGGGCGCCGGGTTGGAGCCGGGCGGCTGATCCTGGATGTGGTCCACCACCGCCACGATCGTGCCGTCAGCCACGGCGTGAACGGGTGCGTCGTAGTAGGCGTAGCTGGACATCTCGGTCGGCTCGCCGTCGAAGATCTGCATGTCCTCGTCGAGTTGGACCCAGTCGATGGCAAAGCGCTCGGCGAAGAAGTACTGCCCGTTGATGGGATTGGCGGCACCGCGATGTGGGCTGACCTCTGCGCAGCAGCCGTTGCCGGTCAACCAGTTCGACCCGTCCAGCGGCGAGGCGATGACCGGCGCCGGGGTGTCGCTGACAGGCGTCTGGGCCACGGTCTCCGTCAGCTGAGCGGGCAGCAACGGATTGGGTGCCTCGGTGAACGTCACCGCGATCTCGTGACGCAGCACTTCCGGCAGCGCTTCGCGGTTTCCCACCGTGACGTCGAGCCAGACGAAGGCAGCCTGTCCACCCCGCAGCTCGACCGTCGTCCCGGTGTCCTGCTCGCCGACGACACGGGAATGGGAGAGCAGGTCGTCGCCGGCGTACTCCTCCAGCACCTCATCGGTCTCGCCGCCGACCGCCTGGACGGAGTCGATGGTCGCCTCCGTCGTCGTGGCATTGATCAGCAGCAGCTCGTATGCCAGGTGCATCCGGCCGTCTGTGCCGGTCACGGGTGTCGGTTCGGTGCTGACCGACGCAACGATCGGCGTCAGCACCTCCTCGACCACGGCGGCTTCTTCCCCGCCGTCGACCTCCCCACCGCCGATTCCCCCGCCGTCCTGCCCTGTCCACGCCGCCAGTACTATCCCGAGTGCTCCGGCCGCTGCCGCGACACGACGCCCCGGCATCCTGACCCTGGTCGCGCTCATGGAGTACCTGCCGTCACCTCGGTCCCGCACGTCGCTGGCGCGCGACACTACTGCGGTCAGCGGCACCGCGGCCCGGTTCCGCGGCCCACTGATGCGAGGCGCACATGACTTCGACACGCGCAGGTCGAGCGCAGCCGGTCACGTCGCCCTGCTCGGGGACTCGGCGCTGGTCATCGGGGCCTGCGTCCCGGGCGAGCCGGATGCGGTGGTCCAGTTCAGGGCGCGGCCGGAACCCCCTGGTCCGCGACGCTCCTAGCCGTGGGCGGGAGGAGACGGGCGCACCGCCCGCCAGGGGCGCGGCCTGCCGGCCGGCACGACGCACGTGGTGGTCAGCGTGGGCGGCAACGACGCCCTGGGTATCGCGCACCTGCTCAGGAGCAGCGTCCGCTCGGTCGCGCGGGAGGTCGAGGGAGTTGGATCAACGGGCCCGCGAGGATGTTCTGCGCCCGGGGGGAGCTCCCCTTGGGTGCTGACCGATGCCGAGGTCACCGACCTGCTCGAGCGGATGCTGCAGTGTGGTGTGGGCGCCGTGTCGACCTGTTGACACCGTCGTGGACGCGGGGACTTAAGCGGCGTACGGCCAGGTCAACCGGGGCTTTCAGGTTGGGAAGTCCTCGTCGGACCCTGGATAAGACTCGGTCGCGGCTGCACGAGGTGATCCCCAACATAATTCGGAAGGTCTTGCTGACCTGCGCGGACTTCCGAATCTCCGACGTTGACCTGCACGAATAGCATCGGCGGTGGTTGATCACCACCGGCCGAAACGGACCTCTTGCGGACTTTGTGCGGACTGGAGGCCGGGTCGGGCAGTGGCCATGCCCGAGGCCAGCAAGAGCAAAGGCATGCCGGCCTCTGGCCGTGAGACCCTGAACGCCGCGGTGCGCGTCGACTCGATGGACACGTCCCCGCCGTCCTTCGCAACGGCGGGCGACCACTCCCCGGCCATCAGCGTGCCGGCTGCCGCGGGTCGCTGGAAGGGCGCTATCGCGTCCCTGCGGGATCCGCTTGCGGACATTACTGCCGGCTACGTCGGACGGACCGGTGTCGTGCCGGTCGCCGTGTTCTTGCGATACCAAGGGCCGACCCACGCTGCAGGCCCGGGACCGCGTCGAGGCGGTGCTCCGGGCACGCGAGTCGGGAAGGTAGGGACGGTCAGCGGACGGGGCGGGCGCCGGCCAGGTCGCAGGCTGCGGCTGCGGCGTCCAGTCGCTCGGCGATGGCCTCGTTGAAGCATCTTCTCGCAAAGTTCGGGGGATGCCGAGGGCCTCGGCGATCTGCTCGCAGCTCGCGCCGCCGCGCAGGGCCGCGCGGATGCCAATCGGCTGGCTGTCGTGCGCCTTCCAGGAGACCACCTCTCGCCCAGGGTGAGCAGCTCGAGCGCCTCGTAGGTGTCCAGCGAGGTGTCGGGGGACGATGCCCAACCGTGCTCGTCGGCACTGATCCGTGTTGAGGGCGGTGTTGCCGTTGTCGCGGCGACTGAGCAAGTCAAGCGGGTGGTGGCAGTGGAAAGCGAGACCTCCACTGCCAGGGCCTCGGGGGTGATGCTCATGGTCGAAGCCTTCCCTGCCCGAGACGCCGGGCCAAACTCTCGCACCGGTGACGCCTGCAACGAGGTCGTGACCGGGCACGGCCTACGGAACGGGCACGCGGACGCACGAAGGGCCCACACCCCGACGAGCGGGACGTGGACCCTCCGAGCGTTCTGCGGGATCAGGCGTCGACGCCCACGGCCTCCTTGGCGAGCGAGGCGAGCTGGGTCTGCGCGGCGCTGACCACGTTCGCCCGGCTCTTGTGGGTCTCCTCGTAGCGGATGATCACGCGGATGTCGTGCGACTCCTTGAGGTCCTTGATGGCCTTCACGGCGTCGCCGACCGAGAGCTGGTCGAAGTTCTTGATCGGCAGCTCGTCGGCGGAGACGTCACCGAGCTCCTCGCGGGCGGTCCGGGCGGCCTTGGCGGCGTCCTTGTTGCCCTCGCGGCGGGCGATCTGCTCGGCGCGACGCAGCGAGGCACTGCGGCCGGCGGTGAGCGTCTCGCGGACGGCGTCGGTGAGCTGCTGCGTCCGGTCGGTGACGGCGGAGACCCGGTCGGAGGTCTTCTCACCGGCGTGCTTGACGGTCTCGACGGCGTTGTTGACCCGGTTCGTCCAGAAACGGGCCGGGGCGTTGACCGCGCGGGCCACGCCTCCGGCGACCTTCTGGACGGGGGTCGCGACGAGCGCCGCGGGGCCACCGAGGGCCTCCTCGGCGAGCACGATGGTCAGCCACTCGACGGTGGCCTGGTGGGCGCCGATGAGCTTCTCAGCCAGCCGGCGCACCCGGGTCGCCTCGGCCTGCTCGGCCAGGACCTTGACGTAGGTGGCGCGGTCGAGCAGCTGGTGCTCCAGCGACAGGTCGCTCAGCAGCGCCTCCTCAAGGGGGGTCGCCTGCTCGAAGGTGGCCTTGAGGACGGCGCTGAGCCGGCCGAGGGCCGGGGTGACGACGTCGGGGACACCGCCGAGAGAACGGAGCGCCTCGGTGATCTCGATGGTGCGCGCCCCGGCGTTGTCGGCGTTCTGGGTCAGCTCGCGGCGGACGGCGTCGGTCCGGGCCTGCGAGATACGGGTCCGCGCGACCTGCTCCTCGGTCTTTGTGAGGAGCACAAGGGCGCGAAGCTGATTAACAATCTTGTTGTTGTTGGCCATGTCTGCACTATGCCCCAGAACCCCGGGTGCTAACTGTTGCAAGCAGATTGCTAGCAGTGAGTCCTGTCACGTCCACTCGGCTGACGTAGCCCCAATTCCTCCTCCGCTCCGATAAACCCATCCCCTACAGGGACACGTGCAAACCGCCATTGCTTATCAGGGGCGCGCCTCGAGCACCATGTTGAAGGGGGTCTCAGCTGCCCGCCGGACGCGGCCGAACCCGGCGTCGTGGAGCAGGTCGGTGAGCCGCGCTTCCCCGGCCTGGGCACCGAGCGCCGTCCGGGGTTCCTCGGTCATCGAGTGCGCCACGCACCCCACGGTGGAGGCCCCGTAGTACAGCCGTCCGACCGGGTTGAGGTTGTCCTCGAGCCGGTCGTTGGCGTACGGCTCGACCAGCAGGAAGGTGCCATCCTCGGCGAGGGTCTCGCGGATGTGCCGTGCCGCCGTGAGGGGGTCTGGCATGTCGTGCAGCGCGTCGAAGACCGCCACGAGGTCGTAGCCCTCGCCCGGGAAGCCCGCGGCGCTGGCCACCTCGAACGAGACCCGGTCGGCGAGCCCTCCGTCGACGGCGCGCTCGCGTGCCTGTCGCACCGACAGTTCGTGATAATCGAAGCCGACGACCTGGGACCTGGGGTAGGACGCGGCCAGCAGCAACGTCGAGGCGCCGTGGCCGCAGCCGACGTCGGCGACCCGGGCGCCCGCACGCAGCTTGTCCTCCACGCCGTCCAGCGCCGGGATCCACGAGGAGACGAGGTTCGCGACGTAGCCGGGCCGGAAGAACCGCTCCGTCCCCTCGAAGACCTGCGGGTCGTGGGCGTGCCAGGGAAAGCCCCCGCCCGTGCGGACGGCTTCGGCGATCCGGTCGATGTTGCGCCCCGCGCCGAGCGGGATGAGGAAGGCCGCGGCCGCCTGCATGCCGTCGGGGTCGGCGAGCACGAACGCCTGCTCCTCGGTGAGGGAGAACCGCTCGCTCTCCGGGTCGTAGCTGACGTAGCCGCCCGCGGCCTGCGCGGCCAGCCACTCGCGCACGTACCGCTCGTCGACGCCCGCTTCCCGGGCGACGTCGCCCGGTAGGGCCGGCATCACGGCCAGCAGAGCCCGGTAGAGCCCGAGCCGGTCCCCGAGGACCGCACCCAGTGCCTGGAAGCTCGCCCCCACATCGACGACCAACCGCCCGAGCAGGTTGTTCAGCTCGGCCTCGTCCACAGACATGGCAATCCCCTCATGGAGTCCCCCGTGGGCGGCCCACTGTCTCGTCGCCCACAGGCCGCTGCCAGGGACAGAGGTCCCGTTCACCCTCAGGCGAGGCCTTGCGCTGCTGGGTCTGCTAGCGGATCTCGAACACCCCCCTCACGGCCCGCTTACGCAGCTCGTCGCGGTACTTCTTCGGTGCTGGCGCTGCTCCACCCTTCCGTGGCTTGAAGGCCTCCATCAATCCCGGGGCGGTTCGGCCCCGCTCGAGTGCAGGCCGACGCGGCCAGTCGTCCAATCCAACGCCTTCTCGAGCACCGCGTCCTGGTCCTCTCCCACATGCGTCAGCCAGGGGCGCGAGGAGCACAGGTTCACCACACTGGCCACGGTCGTCTCGCAAGCGGAACCCCGGTCGGGAACACCGCAGGACAGAGCGGGTGCCCTCGGCCGCCGTCCCGGAAAACCCGCCCGGTGAACCTTCCCGCACGGGGAGGACAACCGGGACGCCCTGCGAGCCGGTCGCAGTCTCGTCGTCCGGCTGCCGTCCAAAGTCCACGCCACCGGGTCGCAGGAGGTCGGTGACGGGAGCCGAGGCACCCGGAGCTGATCGTCATCCGCACCTGCACCTCGTTGGAAAGTGACCTGTTCTCAGTCGACAATTGCCGCAAACAACCAACGGCATGACGCTTGAGGCGCCTTTGCGGCCGCCACCCCAGCCTTTCACAGGCAAGCTCAGGTCTTCACCGAAGAACGGCACGCATGCTACCAATAGAGGTAGTCCGAGCCCCGCTTCGCGGGGTCCATCGCCGTTTCTAGGGGTGACCTGTTGGTCATTGTTGGGTGGCGTTGGGAATGCGCGGTGGAATGAAGGTCTACGCTGGCCCGCCGGCGGCCGCCCGGGCGTATCTGGAGGCCGACCGGGGCCGGGCCGATGACTACTACCTCACCGAGGGCGCCGGGATCGCCCGCCGCTTCGTGGCCCGCGCCGGGCGCATGGAGGAGCTCGCGTCGCTCACGGGGGAGACCTACGAGGTCTGGGTGGCTGGCCGCGACCCGGAGACCGGTGACCCGAGGGGGCGGCTGCGCACTGACGAGCGCGCGGTGCGGTTCGTCGAGGTGGTGGTCAACGGCCCGAAGTCCTGGTCGCTGGCCGCCGCGGTGCACCCGGACGTCGCCGCGGCGTACGACGCCGCCCAAGACCGCGCCGCCGCCGAGATCATCGGCTGGGTCGCCGCTCATGCAACCACCCGGGTCGGGCCGCGCGGCGGGCAGATGCAGGTGCCGCTCGAGGTCCTGGAGGCGGTGACGGTGCGGCACTACACCTCCCGCGCCGGAGATCCGCACCGGCATCAGCACCTGCAGATCAGCGCGAGAGTGTTCGCCGCCGGAAAGTGGCGCGGACTGCACACCGTCGGCGTCCGCGACTTCCTCGCCGCCATTAACGGAATCGGGCACGCCGCGGTCGCCTGCGACCCCCAGTTCCGCGCCGCGCTGGCCGCCCACGGCTACACGCTCGATGAGACCGGAGAAATACTGGAGCTCGCCGAGTACGTCGGTCCGTTCAGCGCCCGGGCGGCGCAGATCGGGCGCAACCTGGACCGCTACGAACGCGACTGGACCGCCGCGCACCCCGGCGAATCCCCGGGGCCGGCGCTGCGGCGGACCTGGGACGCCCGCGCGTGGGCCGACGGCCGCCCAGACAAGGTCACCCCCCAGCCCGGTGCCGACCTCACCGCCCGCTGGGTGGGCGAGCTGGCCGCCCTCGGCTACAGCGACCCGGACACCCCGGTGCAGCTGAGCCCCACCCCTGTCGGCGCCCTGGACCGCGACCGCGCCGCCAACCAGATCCTCACCCGGCTCGCCGCCGGCCGCTCGGCCTGGAACGCCGCCGACCTCCGCGGCGAGGCCGAACGGCTCATCGCCGGAGCCGGGATCGTCGCCGGCACCGCGGTCCGTAGCGAGCTGGCCGAGGACCTCACCGCCCGCGCCCTGGCCCGCTGCCTTCCGCTACTGCAGCGCGACGGGGTACCCGAGCACGTTCGGGCCTGGACCTCTCCGGCGGTGCTCGAGGTCGAGGCTGACCTGGCCGCCCGCCTCGCCGCCCGCGGCGGCCACCGCGATGCAGATGCCGACCTCCGGCCGGAGCGGGTGGCCCACCTGGAGCTGCTGTTGGATCCCGGTCAGACCACCACCGCGGCCGCGCTCGCCGGGAACCGACCCCTTATCGTGGTGGAGGGCGCGGCCGGCGTCGGCAAGACCACCACGCTGGCCGCCATCCGCCGCCTCCTCGCGCAGCAGGGGCGCGGGCTGCTGGTGGTCACCCCGACGCTCAAGGCGGCCCGGGTCGCCACCGCCGAGGTCGGCACCGCGGCCGGGTCGGCGGCCTGGCTGGCCTTCCAGCACGGCTGGCGCTGGACCGACGACGGCGCCTGGACCAGGTTGACCCCCGGTGAGGTCGACCCGGTCACCGGCCGGCGCTACGGCGGACCCGAGGAGAACGCGCGGCTGCGGCCCGGGGACGTGCTGGTGGTGGACGAGGCCGGCATGCTCGACCAGGACACCGCCCGCGCCCTGCTGGTGGTCGCGGATGAGTGCCAGGTGCGGGTGGCGCTGCTCGGCGACCGGCGGCAGCTGGCCGCGGTCGGGCGCGGCGGCGTCCTCGACCTCGCCGCCCGCCACGTCGACCCGACCGCCCACCTGACCCTGGCCGAGGTGCACCGGTTTACCGCCACCACCGACGGGGTGCCCGTGCCGGACAGCGGCTACGCCGAGCTGACCCTGGCCATGCGCGGCGGGACCGATCCGGGTGCGGTGTTCGACGCGCTGGCCGCCCGCGGCCAGATTCGCCTGCACCCCGATCAGGCGGCCCTGTCCGAGGCGTTGGCCGCCCTCGCCGCCGAGCAGCACCGCCAGGGCGAGCAGACAGGGATCGTGGTGGACACCCGCGAGCAGGCCGCCACACTTAACGCCGCGATCCGGCACCAATTGGTCGCCGATGGCCGGGTCGACGACCGTGCCGTGGTGACGACCCGGGCGGGGGAGCGGATCGGCGCCGGGGACCGGATCGCCACCCGGCGCAACGACCGAACCCTGGGCGTGGCCAACCGCGACACCTGGACCGTCATCTCCGTCCGGACCACTGGCGACCTGGTTGTCACCCCGGCCGATGCGCCGCGGGACCACGTCACCCCCAGCCGTGTCACCCCGGGCGACCCTGGTCGCGATGGGGTCATCCCGGGCGCCGTGGGGGAGCGGGTGCTGCCGACGGACTACGTCACCGAGCACGTGGAGCTGACCAACGCCAGCACCGCGCACGGCGTGCAGGGCGACACCGTCCCGACCGCGCACGTGATCATCGGCGAGCACACCGGCGCGGCGTCTGCCTACGTCGGGATGACCCGCGGCCGCTGCGCGAACACCGCCCACCTCGTCGCGGTCGACCTCGCCGACGCCCGTGAGCAATGGATCGCGGTGTTCGCCCGCGACCGCGCCGATCTCGGTCCCGCCCACGCCGCCCAACAGGCCGCCGCCGAGGCCGCCCGCTACGCCACCCCTCGACCGCTGAACCAGGTGCTCGCCGAGCTGCGCCAGGCGTGGACGGCGGAGCAGAACTGCCTGGACCGGCTGGCCTTCTGGCAGCGCCAGCGCGACACCCTGCGACAGGTTGCGGCGCTGGAGGCCGCCCACGCCGCCGAACTCACCGGGCGCGACGCCGACGTCGGGCAGACGGCCCTCGCCGCCGAGCGGGCGACACACCGGGCGGCGGCCAGCGGCGCGGCGATCGCGGCCGAAGCCGGCCGGATCCGCCAGAGCCTGCTGGCCCGATGGGACGGCGAACGCGACGCCGCCCGCGCCGCTGCCAGGGTCGTGCTCGCCGGCCCGGGCCGCCTCGGCCTGCGGCGGACCGCGGTCGCCCGCGCCGCCGAGCAGCTGACCAGCTGGGCTGGCCGGTGGCGTCCGCCCCTGCCCGACCTGCCCACCGAAGCGACGGAGCTCGCCCAAGTCGCCGGCTGGTTCGACGACCGACCCGCGCTGTGGCGGGCGTTCGACACCGCCGCTGGCCGCAGCGCGGAACGGGACCATCCCGGGCACGCCGGGCTGCGCGCCGCCGCCGACGCCGCCGGGCACGCCCACGACGACGCGCGGCGGGCGCTGGCCGAGGCCCGGCGCCGGCGTGACGAGCGGCTCGCCTCCTGCGGACCGATCGCCTGGGCACCCGAGCCCGGAGCGCGGCTGGCCGACCTCGAGCGCGACATCGCCGCCATTGGACAGCAGTTGACCGACGCCCGGGTGCGCATCACCGGGCTCACCGCCGAGCCAGCCCTCCTCGCCCAGCCGGCCGACCGGCTCGCCCGCGAGCACGACGCCTGGCGTGCCCGCCACGACGTCGACCGCCGAGCCGCACGGACGACAGTGCCCGGGCCGCAGCCGGGACCGACCCGGGCCGTGCGCCCTCCGCGCCCAGAGGACCTGCGCGCCCTCGACCCCCAGCGCGGTCCGGACCGGAGCGTGCCGCGGTGACCGGATGGCGTTCCGGCGCCCGGCTGCCGGCCGGGGCGAGGGCCGAGGTCTGCCGGCTGGCGGGCGGTCGGTCCAGTGGGCCCAGGCCAGCACGGGCTGCAGGCACCGGAGGAGTACAGGAGGCGTACCGGAGGTCCGCCGGAGAAGTTGGCGGTGAGGTGTCACCAAACGGCCCGAAACGGCGCCTTCTCCAGGCGTATCGCCCACGACACCCGACCCGCCCAGGAGGCAGCCATGCCCGCCCCCACCGCCGACCAACCAGCCGACCTCCTCACCATCGGTGAGGCCGCGGAGCTGCTGCGCGCTCCCGTGGCCACCCTCCGGTACTGGCGGCACCTCGGCAGCGGCCCGCACAGCTTCCGCCTCGGCCGCCGCGTCCTCTACCGCCGCGACGACCTCCATGTCTGGATCGCCGCTCAGCGCGACGGCAGTGGACCCCACCGACGGTGATCCACGGACCGCTCCTCGGCGGCGGCGGAACCGGAGAGGAACTCGTTCCGGGTGACGCTCCTCCGGGCTCACGGCCCCCGAGTCCCCAACAGACCTCCGCCGGTAGCGCCGAAGTTGTGGATCAGTAGCACCGCAATCTTCCATCAGCGACGAGGGAGCCCCTGTCCAGCCTGGGGGCTTCGCCGGCGGGGTGACCGTCCACAACGTCCTGATCGACGGGTACGCCCACCACCCGGCGCTGGCCGACCTGGTCCGAGTCGCTCGGTCTCGTGTCAGTCCCCGGCGGAGCGGCCCGCCCTTCATGCCTCGAGGGGCAGCTGCCGTCTTGAGGCCCCCTCCACCCTGAGGGCGCGACGCTATCGGAACCGATCGGCAGACTGCTCCCGTGGCACATCCGGCCGGTGACACAACGTCTCCCCATGGACGGTGAGCCGTTGGCCCTGCACGCCTGGGTCGACGAGCGCATGGACGTCGATCCTGTCCAGGACAGGGGCAGCTACATCCTGGCCAGCGTCGTATCCGACCCGGACGGCTGCGGCCCGGTCCGCGACGCCTTGCGGGCACTGCTGCAGGGGCGGCAGCGGCGGCTGCACTGGCGCGACGAGACCGCTCCCCGGCGAACGAAGATCGCTGCGGCCATCAGCGCGATGGGCGTGACCGCGGTGGTCGTCGTCGGTGTGCCGATGGCCAACCGGCGGCAGGAACGGGCCCGGCGCATCTGCATGGAGACGCTGTTGCCGACCCTGGAACGGGACTACCAGGTGTCGCGGGTGCTCATGGAGGCCCGCACCCAGAACCTGATCCGCAAGGACCGGGAGCAGGTCGCGAACCTGGTCGGCAAGAAGCTGATCACCCCGGCGTTGCGGGTGGGCAGCGCCCGGCCGCTGGAGGAGCCGATGTTGTGGATCCCCGATGCGGTCGCCGGAGCGGTCGGCGCCGCCCGGCTCGGCAACCCCGAGTGGCTCGGCATCATCCGACACACGGTGACCGAAATCGAGGTCGCCCTCCGCTGAGCCGGGGCGTCCGGTCGGGACAACCCTGCCCAGACAGCGCGAACGCCGGGTCCCGTCGTCCGGCGGGGGTCCCGGCGTCACTTCCCACAACCCGTAGGAGGTGGGCTACGTCCTCAGTATGCCAGGCACGGCATCGATGGCAACCACGGCCGACTTCTGCCCCGAACGGTGACCCCGATCGGCACCTTGCCCGGCACCGGTCTCAACGCCACGACACTCGACCCTCTTCCGGCGCCGGCACTGCCGGGCCGATCCCACCGGCGCGTGGTGGTGGAGGCTGACGAGAAGCGTGGTCGTGAACGCCGCACACCTCGACCGGTGCACCGTCGGCTGTGCGGGCGCCTCTGGGGAGGTCGCTAACCGCGGATGCCCCATATCCGCTCCCCTCCCGACTCGAACGGGCACCCACCTGAAGGCCCTCCGAAGTACTCGGCGCCCACACCGCGCCCACACGGCGCCCACAGAAGGGCCGTTTTCGGCCATCGCCAGCCGATCACAGCAAACGGTATTTGCGCTGGTCGAAGGCGAGTTCGACGCAGAAGACGCTGGTCAGAAGAGTGTCTCGGGGGAACTTTTAATCCGCGGGTTGTGGGTTCGATCCCCACGGGGCCCACTCGACGGCCACTGGACGCACGGCCCGACCCGGCGCTGTCCGTGCGCGTCGGCACAACGGTGATCCCCTCGGCCTGCAGCAGGGCCGTCGTCCGCTGCGCGAGGTCGAACGTGATCTCGCGCTCCGCGCATCCGGCGTGCGTCATCGTGCCCATCGCGTCGCACGGCTCGCCGGAGCCACCGGCCGACGAGAGGCGGCTCCGATCGGTGGGTGCGGCGCGGTCGCCGCCATCCTGGCTCGGGTCGAGGACGGCGGTCGTCGCGGTCTTCGCGGGTGCGGGGCTCCTCGGCGTGGAGCAGGTGGTCGGTGGGTCCTGCTGCGCCGAGAGCTTCGCTGCGTCCACCCCGGGGAGGTCGGACACCGCTCAGCTCGGCAGCGCGACCGCCGTCAGATCCATGACAGCCGCCGATCGCGTATCACCGGGGCCACCTGGAGGCGGTGGTCCGTCAGAAGGCCCGGATCGCATCGAGGAGGGCGTTGGTCGCCTGGGTCAGGCTGGACACGGACCCCACCGAGTCACTGATGCGCGACAGGATGCGCTCGAGCCTGCCCCTGTCCGGCTGGTCCTTCGCCAGCTCTTCGGTCACTGTCTGCGCGTCGTCACGCACCTGCTCCGCTCCGGGCACCTGGTCGGCATGGGCCTCCAGCTGGCGCACCAGTTCCTCCAGGCGCCGAGCCACGTCGACCTGCCCGCGTGCCGTCAGGTCGGCCGCGACGTTGTGTGCCGTGGCCCCGCTGCCGGCGGCCATCGCGCCGGCGTTGACGGTTCCGCCACGGACGATGATCCCTTCGTTGCGTCCCTCGACCATCATCTGCTCCCTGGTGTGGATGGTGGCGCCCCCGGGGCTCCGGAGCCCGCCGATCTGAACATCTGCCCGGCCATCGCGCGGGCACCGGATCCGACGGCGAGGCTCTGGGCGTTGATCTCCCCGCCGGTGATGATGACGCCGTTGTTGAGCACCGAGTTCTGCCGCTCGCGCAGCTCGCTGGTGTCGATGCCGCGAGCGTCCAGGAAGCCGACGATGGACTCGAAGACCTGCTTCTGGATGAGCTTCTCGAACATCAGCACGTCGAGCTTCTGGAAGTAGTGCCGATAGTTCGGCGACATGCCCGCCTGGCGGATGGTGGTCTGCGCGCCGTAGTCGAACATCGGCCGGTTCCGGATCAGGCGCCGTGTCGCCCGGTCCTCCAGCCACGACATCCAGCGACCGGACAGCCGCTGCAGGACGAGGAACGGCGCCGCCACGAGCAGGAACGGTGCCGTGAGGGCGCCCAGGCCCATCTGTACGAGGACCGCCCGGACGTCCGGGACCGCGTTGACGTCGTCGACCTCGTGGTACTTCTCCTTGACCGGTGGCAGGAGGAAGTAGTTGCCCTCGCAGAAGAGGCTGCCCCCCACCTTGTTGAAGCGGAGGAAGAGGGACAGCACCAGCTCTCCCTGCCAGTCGACCAGTTGCACGGCGAGGTAGTGCCGAACGCGGTGGGTGGGCGCCTGCACGTACCGGTGCACCACGGCGGGATCCACCCACGGCAGCGGCCGGGCGAAGGCGTCCGGCAGGATCCACTCCTGGCCGCGGACGTCGCGACCGTTCATGAACAGCCGGTCCTCGGCGTGCAGTCGCGGTATGTGCAGGGAACGGACGGTCTCGAGCAGTGCCGCGTACAGCTCGTCCACCTCGAACGGGACAGGCTCCTGCGAGTCGCCCACCGGTCCCTCCTTGCCCTTGCGGACGTCGACGACGAAGGACCAGCCGCCCCGGTCGAGCCCGCAGCCCACGAACGGGGAGAAGCCGCTGTACACGGTCACGTTGGCGAGCTGGTGTCGCTCGAGCTCGCCGATCAGCCGCTCGGTGCGGGACGACGCCCGAGGAGCCGCCCGCACCCGGAAGCGGTCCCTGAGCAGGCTGCCGGCGAGGACTTCGTACCGGTCGAGGCAGCGACCGGTGAACACGACGGCCCACGCGAGCACGAGCACTCGCAGGATCGAGCCCAGCAGCGGCACCCCCCACCAGAGGAAGGCGGGCAGGACCACGATCAGCAACGCGGTCAGGACCAGGGACCGCACGACCTTGCGGCGGCGTGCCGCGATGCAGTGCCGGACGACGGCGTGGAGGTCCACCCCGTAGGAGGGTGCGACCGCCCGGTGCTGCTCGTGCAGCACCCGCTCGACGACCTCGTCGGCGAACTTCTCGTCCAGGTACGCAGCAGCGCACAGGTAGCGCGTCGACTCGGTCGCCGGACGGGGAACGGGGGGAGCCGGGAGCCCGGAGGCGGTCACGGTCATCACCCGAGCACCCAGCCGGTGACCTCGACGTCCGCGACAGCGGTGAAATCCCGCTCGCCCGAGGTCGTCGAGGTGATCTCCATGACCACCTGTTCTGTCGCCACCCGCGCGGTCACCGTCTGCCACTGCGGGGCGTCGGCGTAGGAGACCTGCAGTTCCTCGCCGCCCGAGAAGTGGAAGACCGCCGAGGAGACCCGCCGGTTCTGCCGGAAGCGGTCGGTGCCATCGGTCGGGTCGACCTTCGCATACCCCGGGACGACCGCTATGGAGTCGACGTACACCGGGACGTCGAAGGTCAGTTCCAGGTACTGACCCACACCATCGCCCGGGACCCGCCAGGTCGTCTCCGGGTCACCGTCCGCGACGTTCCACGGGACGAACGTGACGAGGTCACCGGCGCCGTCGCGGCTCGGATCGGCGGTGGCGGATGCCTGCACGTCGGCCGGGCGGAGTGCGACCGGCTCCCCGACGGGGGCGGGGCTCGGGATCGGCTCGACGGTGGGCTCGCTCCACGGCAGGACGGGACCGAGGTCCCCTCCGTCATCCCCGAGGATCTCGGCGTCGATCCCGAGGCGTGGAAGAGCAGCGGACGTCGCGACGAGCAGCAGGCCGACGACGGCCGTGACGAGTCCCGCGACCGCGTGCCCGATGCCCAGGCTGCCCCGCGTCAGTGCGATCCCGAGCGCGCCGAGAGCGAGGAGCGCCGCGCCCGCCGTCACGAGGACGGCCATGAGAGGCGGCAGTGTCATCACGCCGACCAGGGCCGCGAAGCCCGCGCCGGAGGCGAGCCACCAGGCACCTCCACGGTCCCGTGGAGCCGCTGGCGGGCGGGTGTCGACGGCGCCCTCCTGCATCGCGGGCGCGCCCGACATCGGTCGGCCCGGGGAGCCGAGCGGGGGATCACCGGGTCCCTCCGAACGGAACCCGCTCCGCACGTCCGCCATGACCGACCTCCCGGCACGACGATCCGGTCGTGCACCTAGCCGCCACCCACACCGTCGAACTCGCATGGAGTGTCGTGCGTGGGCGTCACGAGTCCGTCACGGGCGGCCTCGCCGCTGGGGCGTCACTGGTTCGAGGGGCGTGTTCTGTTCGGACGGACGGTGGGCGGCCGCGGAGGCGGGGTCCGGAGTCCTCGGACGGCAGGCAGCCGGCGGAAGTGCGGACGGTGAGCGCGGTGCCCTTCCGCCCCGGCCGTGAGGGGGCCGAGGCCGCGGACGGGGTGGTGCGCCCGAGCCCGGCTGAGCGCCCCGGCGTCCGCCGACCGCCTCGACGGCGTCCGCGCCCGGTACCGGACGGGTCAGCGCAGCTCGTTGATGCGGATCATGTTGCCGGCGGGGTCGCGGAGGGCGCAGTCGCGGATCCCGTACGGCTGCTCGGTCGGCTCCTGGACGATCTCGGCGCCGCTGGCCTGCAGGTGCTGGAAGACGCCGTCGAGGTCCTTGGTGCCCAGCAGGATGCTCGCGTAGGTGCCCTTGGCCATCATCTCGGAGATGACGCGGCGCTCGTCGTCGGTGATGCCGGGGTCGGCCCCCGGAGGGTGCAGGACGATCGAGGTGCCGGGCTGGTCGGGAGGGCCGACCGTGAGCCAGCGCATCCCCTCGTAGCCCACGTCCAGTCGGAGCTCGAACCCGAGGACGTCGCGGTAGAAGGCCAGGGCGGCGTCCGGGTCGTCGTGCGGGAGGAAGGTGGAGTGGATGGTGAGGTCCATGGCGGTCACGCTAGGGACGACCCGGCGGCCCGGGCTTCTCGATTCCTGACCGGTCTGGTCACCTGCTTGGCCACGCACGGCGGCATCCCCGCCGTCGCCCCCGCCGCGAGGCGCCGGTAGGTGCCGGGCGGCACGCCGACCAGCTCGGTGAAGCGGGTGCTGAAGGTGCCCAGGGACGAGCAGCCCACCGCGAAGCAGATCTCGGTGACGCTGAGGTCGCCACGACGCAGCAGGGTCATCGCCCGCTCGATGCGCCGCGTCATCACGTAGGAGTACGGCGACTCGCCGTAGGCGAGCCGGAACGCGCGGCTGAGGTGCCCCGCCGACACGTGCGCGCCCCGCGCGAGCGCCTCGACGTCCAGCGGCTGGGCGTACTCGCGGTCGATCCGGTCGCGGACGCGGCGCAGCCGGGCGAGGTCGCGCAGGTGCTGCGCCGCGGCGGGCCTGCTGGTCACCTGCCAGATCGTGTCACGGCGCGCCGGTGCCACCGGCCTCCCGCCGCACGCCGTGTCCGGCCTCGTCACCAGCAGCAGCAGTCGGGGGAGGCGCGATCTCGACGTGGTCGGTGCCGAGCCGCCCACGGGGCGTGCCGTTGACCACGACGCAGGCCCGCCGCCACGGTCGCTGACGGGCGAGGAAGGCGAGCTCCTCGCGCATCCACTCGTGCCAGAACGCGGCGGCCCGGTCGGGGTCGCCGTTCTCGCCGGCGGCGACGTCGCGGGCGATGCCGCGCTGCTCCGCCTCGGCGGAGTCCGACGGCACCCACACGGTGGCGTCGATCAGGTCCCCGTGCTCGCGGTGGCTCGCGCCGGTCCCCTCGACGATGACGACGTCCGACCCCGCGGGGACGGCGATGACCCCGTCCCGCCCGCGCCGCTCCCACTGCGGTGGCCGGTAGGACAGGGTCCGACCCTCGTGCAGCGGGCGGAGCACGTCGTCGGCCAGGAGGTGGCCCCACGCGAACAGCGGCTCGTGCCAGGCCAGGTCGTCGGTGTGGACCACCGCGGACGCGGGGGCCAGTGCGCAGAGGCGGGCCGCGAGCGTCGACTTGCCCGCGGCGCCGCGGTCGTCGACGGCGATGACGCGGGGCCGCCCGCGCGGGTCACCCGCCGCTGTGAGGACCAGCTCCAGCAGCGCGGTCAGCGGCACGCGACGCCAGGGCCCGGCCTCCGGCTCGCCGGGCGGCAGCGTCATGGGCACGCGGCCCACCTCCTCGTCGTCGGGTCGGTCGAGGTCACGGCCGCGTCGTCGCCGGGCCCGTCGCCGGGGTGCCCGGGGCGGTCACGGTGGCCGTGCTGCCCTCGGGCGTCGGCGGGGGCGCGCTGACGAGGACCCGTCCGAGCAGCAGGACGCCGAGCCCGGCGAGCACGACGCTGACCAGCGCCACCCGCAGGCTGGTCGCGTCCGCGACCAGCCCGACGACGGCCGGGGAGACGAGGAACCCGACGCGCAGCAGCCAGCTGACGACGGTGAGGCCGACGCCGTGCGGCAGTCCGGGCAGCTCGTCGGCGGTGTGCATCACCGCGGGGACGAGCGTCGCGACGCCGAGCCCGGCCAGCGCGAAGCCGGCCAGCGTGGTGCCGACCGACGGGACCGCGAGGGCGAGGCCCATGCCGAGCGCGATGGCGGCCCCGCCGAGGCGCGCGACGCGGCGCTGCCCGAACCGGTCCACCACCCGGTCCCCGGTGAGCCGGCCGACGGTCATCGCCACCTGCAGCGCGACGAAGGCGAGACCGCCCACGGCGGCACCGGCGCCGACCTCCCCGCGCAGGTAGAGCGCGCCCCAGGACGAGCCGGCGTCCTCGACGAACGCGCCGCACGCGGCCAGGGCGCCCAGCGCGGCCAGCAGCAGCACGGTGTGGCCGGGCAGGTGGCCGAGGCGTCGGCGTCCGCCGGCGGACGCCTGCCCGGCGGCGTCGGCCGGAGCGCGTTCGGCGTCCTCCGGCCCCCGGAGCAGGAAGCGGTAGGCGACGAGGGCAGCGACGCCGAAGACGGCAGCCGAGGCGCTGAGGTGCACGGCCAGCGGCACCGACAGCCCCGCCGCGGCGGACCCGAGGAGCCCGCCCACGACCGCGCCGATGCTCCACAGGCCGTGGAAGGCGTTGACGATCGAGCGGCCGTAGGCCCGCTGCACCCGGAACCCGTGCGCGTTCTGCGCGACGTCCACGACCGCGTCCAGCGCGCCGACGACGAGCATGACCAGAGCGAGGACGACCCAGGTGCCGGCCAGCGGCACACCGGCCACGGCCACGGCGAGGACGACCAGTCCGAGCGCGGCGACCCTCGCCGACCCCAGTCGCTGGATGAACGCGGGAGCGAGCAGCCCGGCCAGGAGCGCTCCGACCGGCATGGCGGCGATCGCGCTGCCGAGCGCGGTGTTGCTCAGCTCCAGGCTGTCCTTGATGTCCGGCAGGCGCGGCACGAGGTTGGCGTAGAGCACCGCGTTGACGAAGAACACCACGGACACCGCGGCGCGTGCGCGGCGCAGGTGAGGGTCGACAGCGGCAGGTGACACGGACGGCATGGGAGGGCTCCGGGGCGTTCGGGGTGCGTCACGCGGGACGGCGGCGCGGCCGGGTCGGCGGGTGGTGCGGAGGGGGTGTGACACACCGTCCACATGGCCGCGAGGTGTCGTCCGCGGGGTCCGCGGTGGGCGTCCGCCGTCCCGCCCGGTGCGGGACCCGGTCCCCGGCCGAGCGCGACGGTGTGCCGGCCGGCGACCGGCGTCAGAGGACCTGGTGGCCGTACATCTCGCCGAGCGGGTCGGCGATGAGCTCGATGCGGGCGCCGTCGGGGTCGCGGAAGTACACCGAGACGCCACTGTGCACCTCGTGCGGGATCCCCGCGTCGGTGAGCCGCTGCACCAGGTCGGCCCACCGGTCGGGCTCGACGCTGATCGCCATGTGGTGCAGCCCGCCGAGCACCTCGGCGTAGGGACCGACGTCCAGGCCGGGGAAGTCGAAGAAGGCGACGAGGTTGCCGTTGCCGATGTCGAAGAAGAAGTGCGAGGAGCCGGGGTAGTCGCGGTTCTCGATCAGCTCGGTCAACGGGAAGCCCAGCACGTCCTGGTAGAAGCGCACCGTCCGCTCGACGTCGCTGCTGATGAGCGCGGTGTGGTGCAGGCCGCGGGCGGTGGACGCCGGCCGCTCGCCGGCGGGCCTCAGGTGCACCTCGCGGATGCGGGCGCGCTCGGCCTCCAGCGTGGCGAGGTCGGGGGTGGTCATCGCGGACGTCCTCTCGGGTCGGGTCCCCGATCGTGCCGTGCCGGCCGCGTCCGTGCGCCGCCCGGTGCCGACCTGGTCCCGCGACGGCGGGCGAGCCCCTGTTGACAGTCGATAGGTAGACGGCGAGATTCGATGCATGCCGTCGATGCGCCGGGTGCTGCTCCCGCTCCGGATCCTGCTCGCCCTGCTGTTCGCCGCGCTGGTGGCCGCTCAGGTCGGCGTCCTGCCCGCGGCGCTGCGGTACCTGGCCGAGCAGTCGCCGGAGCTGGCCACCCTGCGGTGGCCGCTGCTGACCTTCGGCGTGCTGGAACTGGTGTGCGCCCAGGTGGTGGTCGCCTGTACCTGGCGACTGCTGGCCATGGTCGAGGACGACCGCATCTTCCGTGCGGAGTCGTCGGTCTGGGTGGACGCGATCCTGCGGGCGATCGTCGTCGCCGGGCTGCTGCTCTCGGGCGCGCTGGTCTACACCGTCGTCGGCCGGGTCCCCGCCGGGGTGCCGGCGCTGCTGCTGGTGCTGCTGCTGGTCGTGGCCGCGGTGGGACTGCTCGTGGTGGTCATGCGCGGGCTGCTGCGGCGGGCGACGACGCTGCAGGCCGACATGGAGGCGGTCATCTGATGCCCATCGTCGTCCGCATCGACGTCGAACTGGCCCGGCGCAAGATGAGCGTGGGGGAGTTCGCCGAGCGCGTGGGGCTCACGCCGGCCAACGTGGCCGTGCTGAAGAACGGCCGGGCCAAGGCCGTCCGCTTCAGCACCCTGGAGGCCATGTGCCGCGTGCTCGGCTGCCAGCCCGGTGACCTGCTCGAGTGGGTGCCGGACGAGCGCGAGGCGCCGCAGGCCCCGCACGAGGCCCGCAGGTGAGCGGCGGGCGCGTCCCCGAGGCCGTCGACGTCCTGGTCGTCGGGGCCGGGCTGGCCGGCCTGCACACCGCCACGCTGCTCGCCGGACGCGGACACGACGTCCTGCTGGTCGACCGGCGCCCTGGCCTCACCGGCGCGATCCGTACCACGGGGATCTTCGTCCGGAGGACGCTCGACGACTTCGCCGTCCCACCCGAGCACCTCGGCCCGCCGATCCGGCGGGTGGTGCTCCACCCGCCGGGGCTGCGTCGCCCGGTGCAGCTGACCAGTGGGCGCGACGAGTTCCGGGTGGGCGACATGGCGCCGCTCTACGCCGCAGCGGCCGCTGCCGCGGTCGACGCCGGCGTGCGGATCGCGCTGGGCACCCGCTACGCCGGCCGGCGCCGCGGCAGCTCCCTGCTCGTCGGCCGGGAGGGATCGACCCGGGTGCGGGCCCGCTTCGTCGTCGGCGCCGACGGCGCCCGCTCGCGGGTCGCCCGCGATCTCGGTCTGGACCGCAACACCCACCTGCTCATCGGAGCCGAGGAGGTCTTCGAGGTCCCCCGCGGTCAGGGACCCCCGACGTTCCACTGCGTGCTCGACCCCTCGCTCGCCCCGGGCTACCTGGCGTGGGTGGTGGACGACGGGCGGCACGCCCACGTCGGCGTCGCCGGGTACGCCCACCGGTTCCCCGACGGGCTCCGCCGGGCGCTGGAGCGGTTCGGCGCCTCGGCGCCCGGACTGGCCGGCGTCGAGCGCCCCGCAGAGGTCGAGCGGCGCGGCGGCCCCATCCCCGTCGGCGGCCTGCTGCGCCGGATCGGCTGCGCCGACGGGCTCCTCGTGGGGGACGCCGCGGGTGCGGTGTCCCCGCTCACCGCCGGCGGCCTCGATCCGTGCCTGCGGCTGTCGGTGCACGCGGCCGCCGTCCTCGACGAGGCCCTCCGAACGGGGCGGCCGGACGCGCTGGCCGCCTACGACGGAGCCGCACTCCGGACCCGCTTCCGGGGCAGGCTGCTGCTGCGCCACGGGCTGGCCCAGGTGCGCACGCCCGCCGTCGCGACGGCGGCCTTCGCCCTGCTCCGCACCCCGCTCGGGCAGGCCGCCGCCCGCCGGGTCCTCTTCGGTGACCGGTCCTTCCCGTCCCCCGGGGTGCCCTCGCGTGCGCCCGCCGGGCCGTCGGCACGACCGGCGCGCCGGGCCTGACGGGCAGACGCCTCCTGCGTCGCGGTCACCGGCCGGGGCGCGACCCCGACGACGCCGGCACGCCCAGCTCGGCCAGCAGCCCGCGGACGCGGCGCTCGATCTCGTCCCGGATCGGCCGGACGGCGTCGACGCCCCTGCCGGCCGGGTCCTCGAGCGCCCAGTCGAGGTAGCGCTTCCCCGGGAAGACCGGGCAGGCGTCGCCGCAGCCCATGGTGATGACGACGTCGGAGGCCTCGACCGCCTCCGTCGTGAGCACCTTCGGCTGCTGGCCGGTGAGGTCGATGCCGACCTCGGCCATGGCCTCGACCGCGGCGGGGTTGACCCGGTCGCCCGGCAGCGAGCCGGCCGAGCGGACCTCGACGGCGTCGCCGGCGAGGGTGCGCAGCCAGCCGGCGGCCATCTGGGACCGGCCGGCGTTGTGGACGCACACGAACAGGACGCTGGGCCGGGTCATCGGGCGCTCCGGAGGGCAGTGGGGACGGTCGGGTCACCGGGGAACCACCGGGTGGCCCACAGCGAGACGTACACGAGGGCGACGAGCACCGGCACCTCGATGAGCGGCCCGACCACGCCGGCCAGGGCCTGCCCGGAGGTCACGCCGAAGGTGCCGATGGCGACGGCGATCGCCAGCTCGAAGAGCACGACTATCGTGAACAGCAGCCCGTGGAGGGCGACCGGTCCGACCCGCGGCAGGAACCGGTCCTCGTACCAGGTGCGGCCGCGGGCCCGCTCGCCCAGCGTCCGGGTGAGGAACCCGGCGAGCAGCGGGATGCCGAGGAAGACCAGCACCGACCCGACGATGGCCCACACGCTGAACTCCGCCGACGTCGTCGGCAGGCCGAGCCAGCCGGGCAGCAGTTGCAGGTAGAACCAGCCCAGCGCGCCGAAGGCCACGATCTGGAACACCGAGTTGACCGCGACCGGGACGGCCGCGGCCTCGCGGTCGCCGCAGGACAGGTCGTTCCAGATCAGCACCATGGCGATGCAGCGGGCCAGCCCCACGACCACCAGGCCGGTGCGGTACTCGGGCAGGTCGGGCAGCAGCAGCCAGGCCAGCGCGAACATGACGGCGGGCCCCACCAGCCAGTTGAGCACCAGGCTGGCCACCAGCAGCCGCCGGTCACCCGGTCGAGCTCGGAGTACCGCACCTCGGCCAGCACCGGGTACATCATCAGCAGCAGTCCGACGGCGATCGGCAGGCTCACGCCGCCGACCTCGACCGCCGACAGCGTCGTCCAGTCCCGGGACGAGCCGGCCGAGCAGCAGCCCGGTGACCATCGCGGCCACGATCCACACCGGCAGCAGCCGGTCGAGGGTCGACAGCCGCTGCAGGACCGGCGCCTCGGTGCCGGCGCGGGCGGTCTCGCCGACGACGTCGCTCACGCGCCCGTCCCCGCGAGGGCGGGGGAGCCGAAGAGCGTGGCCACGGCCGACAGCGCCTCCGGGCGGAGGGCGTAGTAGGCCCACACGCCGCGCTTCTCGCGCCGCAGCACCCCGGCCGAGTGCAGCACCTTGAGGTGGTGGCTGACCGTCGCCTGCGTCAGGTCGAACGCGGCGTTGAGGTCGCAGACGCACGCCTCGCCGCTCTCGGTGGCCGCGATGAGGCTGACCAGGCGCAGCCGCACCGGGTCGGCCAGGGCCTTGAGCAGCGGTGCCACCTGCTCGGCCTGCTCGGCGCTCATCGCGGTACCGGTCAGCGGGGTGCAGCAGGCGAAGCCCGGCTCGCTCACGTCGCCGTCCCTCCCGTCGTCGTCCCGCCTCTCGCGCGAGCGCGGGTGGGGACAGCGTACAGACGAACGTCGATGTGACGGAGGTCGATGTCCGGGTGGCGGGGCGCGCCGTCCCCGCGGGTGTCGTCCGAGGTCACCGACCTCCCCGGGCCGGTCCCCACGCTCGTCCCCGCGTGCTCCGGTCGACATGTGGGCGCCCCCGGAGCCGGGTCGCCGAACCGGTGGAACGGATCGACAACGATCCGGGAACGCCGCGTCCCAGCGTGCCTCGCCACGCGTCCCCCGGATGCCGCGGGACCCCACACTTCCCCTGTCCGCGCCGCCCTCACCGGCAGCTGCGGACGCCGTCGCACTTCCCCTGCGGCGGCCCCATGGACGGGATGAACGGTGGATCACGTGGACCTCCGCAGTACTGGACTGCGCCTCGACAGCGAGGCACGCCTGGGTTGGTGGCTGGTCGTCGAGGGCCAGGACGGCCCCGACCGCCTCGTCGCCGGCCCCTACGACGACCGCACCGGCGCCGGCTGGGCCGCCGCGGAGCGCGGGGAGGACGACGAGCCGGTGCGGGCCGTGTACGGCGTCCGGCACCCCGACGGCGGGCTGCACCGCCGCCCCTCGCCGCAGGAGCTGGCGTGGCTCACCCACCTCGGCGACCAGCTCGACCGGCTGCCGGGGGACTGGGACGCCGACCTGGCCGACGACGACCCGCTGGCGACCCTGCTGGTCGAGGTCGCCGCCGTGCTGGCCGAGGCCGGCCTGCCGCTGTGGGACGCCACCGGCGCCGGCGGTGCGCTCGGCGGTGTCTGCCTGAGCGCCGAGCCCGGTCTCGACGGCGTCGTCGTCGGATGGCGCCAGCACGACCGGATGAGCGTCGAGCAGCTGCACGGCGCCGACACCGACACCGCGGTGCAGCAGGTGGTCAACAGCGCCCTGGCCGACGTGCTGTGGCTGCGCGGCTTCGAGGTCGACGACCTCGGCGGCGACGCCAGCGGCTCCGTCGTCCGCCGCGCCGCCTGACCGCCGTGAGTGCGTCCGCAGCACCCGTGGCACACCGGCCGCCCACGGGCACCGCCCCCTCCGCCGAGGACGACCTCGGTCTGGCCGCCCTGCTCGACATGCTCGCCGTCGACCCCTCGGACGACGCGCCGGCGCCCTCCGGCCGGCGCCCCGCCGACCTGCTCGCGCGGGTGCGCGGCTGGCTCCACCGGGCGGCCGACTGGGGTGCCGGCCCGCAGCGCTCCTGGTGCGCGTGGTGACCCCGCCGGTCCCGGCGGGCAGCGCCGAGCTGATCGTGTGGCCGGTGGTCGCCGTCGTGGGGTTCCTCGCGCTGGCCGGGCTGGTCGTGGTCCTGGGCCGCAGCTCGACGGCCCGCTACGAGTTCGAGCGCAACGCCGTGCGGCAGCAGCGGCCGCCCGCCGCCGACCACCGGCCCGGGACCGGGACCGGGACCGGGGCCGGGGCCGGAACCACCGTGCCGGCCGGGCCCGCGGGCCCGGCGGGCCCCGGCGCCGCGGCGGTCCCGTCGGCGGGCGGGACCCAGGGCCGTCCCGCGGGCCGGACCGCGGTGGGTCTGGCCGCCCACCCGGCCGGACGGCGGATCGCCGGCGGGAACGGGACGACGGCGTGGTGGCTGGTCGACGGGTCGGAGGACCGGCCCGGGCAGCACGCGGTGGCCGGGCCCTTCGCCGGCCGGACGGACGCCGTGTGGACCGGGCTGGCCGCCGGGCTCGACGGGTCCGTCCGCGCCCTCCACGGCACCCTGCGCGCCGACGGCACGGTGGTCCGGCGGATGTCGGCGCAGGACTCCGCCTGGCTGGCGCACCTCGGCGAGCAGCTCGACCGGCTGCCCGGGGACTGGGACGCCGACCTGGCCGACGACGACCCGCTGGTCACCCTGCTCGTCGACGTCACCGCCGTGCTCGCCGAGAGCGGCCTGCCGCTGTGGGACGCCACCGGCCCCGGCGGCGCGCTCGGCGGTGTCTGCCTGAGCGCCGAGCCCGGTCTCGACGGCGTCGTCGTCGGCTGGCGCCAGCACGACCGGATGAGCGCCGACCAGGTGCACGGTGCCGACGTGGACGTCGACGTCCAGCAGGTGCTGAACGCCGCGCTCGCCGACGTCCTCTGTGTGCGCGGCTTCGACGTCGCGTTCCTCGGCGGCGCCGCGAGCGGCTGCGTCGTCCGCCCGCTCGGCTGAGCCCGGCCCGTCGCAACCACCGGCCACGGGGCCGGCGCGCCGTACGAGGTCACGATCACGGGCCGGTCCGCCTCACCCTTCAGCGGGGGAGCGGGTCGAGTCCGTCCGCAATCCTGCCGAAGGACGAGGCATGGCACTGATGCCGACCGACCGCACGCGGCACCGGGGGACCGCCCTCTGGTGCTACCTCGCCGCCCTGGTGGCCGTCCCGCTCATCGGTGTGGGCGTCCTCACGACGCTGATCGCGGTCCACGCGAGTGGCGACGTGGACAGCGCGCGGCGCGCCGAGGCCGCCGTGCGGGCCGTCGCCCGGCTCGACGCCGTCCGGACGGCCGCGGAGCAGGAGATCCTGCCGACGCTCGCCGTGGCCGTGATCGACGACCCGTCCGCCGCCACCGCCCTGGGGGTGTCGCCGTGGATGCTGGCGAGCGCCCGCGGCCTGGCGGTCGACGGGGCCGTCCAGGCGCGGGCGGTCACCGACGCGGCGCTGGCCGCCGTGCCGGCCGGCTCGTCCGGGGCCGCGGTCGCCGAGCACGTGAGCGCCGACCTGGCCGAGCTGCGGGCCGGCGTCGACCGGGGGCAGGTGCGCCTCGAGCAGCTCTACCTCGGCTACCTCGACGTGTCGAACGACCTGATGACCGCCGAGTGCGCCGCCGCCGCGGCCGCCGTCTCCGAGGGCGTGCCGGCCCGGACGGCGCGCGCCGTCCAGGACGTGGAGACCATCGCCACGCTCGCCCAGGACGCCAGCCGGCAGACGCCCCTGTACCTCGGCTCGCTCTTCGCCCCGGACACCGCCCTCATCGGCTCGCGTCTGGCGTGGGAGACCGGGTGGCTGTCCTACACCGACGCGCAGCGGCAGATGGAGGAGCTGTCGCAGGAGTCGCTGCGGGCCGCGTGGGTGCAGCTGCGGGAGTCGGAGCTGATGACCGGGCTCGACGCGCTGCTCACGCCCGCGACCACGCCCTCCGCCCTCACCACGGACGTCGGCCGCCTGACCGAGCTGCTCTACCGGAGCGGCGACCGCGACGCCGCGCTGGCCCAGCTCGTCGGGACCGCCGTCGACGAGGCCCTCGCGCTGGCCGCCGCGGACCGCGAGGACGCCGCCGCGGTCCTGCGGCGGACGATCGAGCTCGGCATCGGCCTGCTGCTGGTGTCGACCGTCGGTGCCGTCTGGCTCGGCCGGACCGTGTCGCGGTCGCTGGGGCTGCTCGCCGGCCAGGCCACCCGGATCAGCGAGGGCGAGCTGGTCGAGGTCGAGGCGCGCGGACCGCGGGAGGTGCGCACCGTGTCGGCCGCCCTCGGCGCCGCCGTCGCCGGTCTGCGCCGCATCCAGGACCAGGCCCGGGCCGTCGCCCGCGGCGACCTCGACGACGCGTTGCTCGACCAGCCGCTGCCCGGCCCGCTGGGTGAGGTCGTGCACGCCTCCATCCAGCAGATCGTGACCTCGGTGCGCCAGCGCGAGGAGCTGCAGTTCGCCCTCGCCCACCGGGCCACCCACGACCCGCTCACCGAGCTGCCCAACCGCGCCCAGGCGCTGACCCTGGTGACCTCCGCGCTGCACCGCGCCCGCCGCTCGGGGGAGATGACCGGCCTGCTGTTCGTCGACCTCGACGGGTTCAAGGCGGTCAACGACAGCCGCGGCCACGCCGCCGGCGACGCGGTGCTGCGCGAGGTGGCCCGCCGGATGAGGGCGGCGGTCCGCGCCGGCGACGTCGTCTGCCGCCTCGGCGGCGACGAGTTCGTCGTCCTGGTCGAGCCGGTCGAGACCGAGCGCGACCTCATGGACCTCGCCGAGCGCCTCGTCGCCGCCGTCGGCGAGCCCGTCGACGTCGGTGGCCTGGTGCAGGTCGGCGCCAGCATCGGCGTCGCGGTCAGCCGCGACGGTGGCGCGGACGCCGACGCGCTCTTCGCCGAGGCCGGCACCGCCGCCGAGCGCGCCAAGCGGCACGGCCGCGGCCGGGCGGAGATCTTCGACGACGCCCTGCGCCAGCAGCTGGCCTCCCGCGCGGCGACCGAGGCGGCGATCGCCGCGGCGCTCACCAACGGCGAGATGCGGCTGGTCTACCAGCCCGTGCTCGACGTCGCCGAGCAGCGGCTGCGCGGCTTCGAGGCGCTGGTGCGCTGGGTGCGCCAGGACGGCGTCGTCGTCCCGCCCGACGAGTTCATCCCCGTCGCCGAGAGCTCCAGCCTCGTCTGCGACCTCGACCGCTGGGTGCTGCACGAGGCCACCCGCCAGCTGGCCGCCTGGCGGGCGGGGGCGCCGGCCGTGCCGGGCGCCGCCGAGCCGACCGTCGCGGTCAACGTGTCCGGCCGGCACCTGACCGACCGGCGCGTCGTGGCCGACGTGGCCGACGCGCTGGCCGCCTCCGGCCTGCCGCCGCGGCTGCTGGTCCTGGAGGTCACCGAGACCGTCCTCGTCGACGACCCGGTCGCCATGACCCACCTGTCGGAGCTGCGGGCGATGGGCGTGGCCATCGCGATCGACGACTTCGGCACCGGCTACACCTCGATCGGGCAGCTGCGGCACATGCCGGTGGACACGCTGAAGATCGACCGCAGCTTCGTGGCCTCGCCCGACCCGGGCCAGCAGGAGCTCGTGGGCCTGGTCATCAGCGCGGCGCACACCTTCGGCCTCGACGTCGTGGCCGAGGGCGTCGAGGAGCCGGCCCAGCTCGAGCGGCTGCGCGCGCAGGGGTGCGACCTCGCCCAGGGCTACCTGCTGCACCGCCCGCTGCCGCCCGAGGCCGCCGGCGCGCTGATCCGCCCGATGGCGGGGGCCGTCCCGGCGTCCTGACCCCGCCCCGCCGTCCTGCCGCCCGGGAGCGTCCCCGTTGACCGGGCCGGCGGGGCGCGGCAGCCTCCTGTCCCCGAGCCGTCCGCCCGAGCCGAGGTGGCCCCGTGCGCGTCCGCACCCCCGCGGGGGTCCTCCTCGCCGCCGGCCTCGTGCTGTCCGGCTGCGCCACCGTGGTGACCGGGGTCGCCGGCCCGCCCGGGGGCCCGCGCACCGACGCCACCGACGCCGACCTGAGGGTGCACCTGGCCGAGGAGGGCGACGAGACCGACCGGGTCGCGCGCAACGCCCTCGCCGACGTCCTCGCGTACTGGGAGCAGACCTACCCGGAGGTCTACGGCGGGCGGTTCGGCCCGGTCGACGGCGGGTTCTGGTCGATCGACCCGGCCGAGACCGACCCCGCCGACCTGCCCGGCGGCGCGTGCTTCTCCGACGACGTCGCCGACCTCGCGGGCAACGCCTACTACTGCAGCGACGACGACGTCGTCGTGTACGACCGCGCGTGGCTGGCGGAGCTGGCCGAGGACTACGGACCGTTCGTCGTCGCCGAGATCATGGCGCACGAGATCGGCCACGCCGTCCAGGTCCGCGCGGGGCTCGACCAGTCCTCGATCGTCGCCGAGACCCAGGCCGAGTGCTTCGCCGGCGGCTGGACGCGGTGGGTGGTGGAGGGCGGCTCCGCGCACTTCTCCGCCCGCCCGAAGGAGCTCGACCCCTACCTGCTCGGCTACCTGTACTTCGGGGACGCCGTCGGCTCCTCACCGGACGCCGAGGACGCGCACGGCTCGCTGTTCGACCAGCTCTCGGCCTTCCAGGAGGGGTACGCCGAGGGGCCGCCGGCCTGCGCCGCCTTCGACGCCTCGCGGGTCTACACCGAGGAGGAGTTCGATGCCGAGGAGGAGGCCACCGGCGGCGACCTGTCCTACCGCGACGTCGTGGCCGGCACCGACGACCTGCTCGCGACCTTCTGGGACCAGGCGCTGACCCGCGGCTTCCCCGGCACCGGCCCGCTCGGTGGGCGGCTCGACCTCCCCGACGTCCGCGCCGCCGACGGCTCGGGCACGGTCTGCAGCGGCGAGGGCGCGGAACTGGACCTGCAGTACTGCACCGAGGACGACTCGGTCCGCTACGACGCCGCGGACCTGCTCGAGCCGGCCTACGAGGACGTCGGCGACTTCGCCGTGACGACGCTGCTGGGCCTGCCCTACGCCATGGCCGTGCGCGGGCAGCGCGGGCTGTCGGTCGACGACGCGGCCGCGGTCACCGGCGCGGTGTGCGCCGTGGGCTGGCTGGTGCGGGAGGTGCACCTCGGCCACGTCGACGAGCCGGCGCTGGCCATCTCCCCGGGCGACGTCGACGAGGCCGCGGTGGTGCTGCTGCGGTACGCCACCGAGCCCACCGTCGTCCCGGAGTCGGGGCTGTCCGGGTTCGAGCTGGTCGACCACTTCCGCCGGGGGTTCGTCGACGGCGGGCGCGCCTGCGGGCTGTGACCGGGCTCAGTCCGCGTCGAGGAAGCGCTCCACCACCGGCGCCAGCTCGTCGGCCTCGGTGATCAGCGCCAGGTGCCCGCCGGAGTACAGGTGCAGCCGGGCGCGGGGGATGCCGCGGGCCAGGATGCGGGCGTTGACCACCGGGATGATCGGGTCGTCGTCGCCGGCGACCACCAGCGTCGGCTGCCGGATCAGCGGCAGGAACGGCAGGCTGCTCCACGACGCGCTCGCCGCCAGCTGGTAGTAGTAGCCGCGCCGCGGCCCCAGCCGGCTGGCCGAGTGCAGCACCCGGGCCGCCATCGCCGGGTCGGTGCGCACCGTGCCGCCGTAGAGCATGGCGGCGACCTCCTCGGCGTACCGGGCGTCGCGGTGCCGCCGCGGCGTCAGCATCCGGGCCAGCACGCGCGGGTGCGCGGGCACCATCAGGCTGCCGGTGCCGGTGGCCGCCAGCACCAGCCGGCGGCAGCGCCGGCGGTGCTGGACGGCGAAGTGCTGCGCCAGCCCTCCACCCCAGGAGAGCCCCAGGACGTCGACCGGCTCGTCGTGGCCGAGGTCGCAGAGCATCCCGGCCAGCACCGGGGTGAACGTGGCCAGCACGTACGGGACGACGGGTCGCGGGGAGCCGCCGACGCCGGGGACGTCGAACCGGATCACCGTCCGCCGCGGGTCGAGGGCGTCGACGAACGGCTGCAGGACCTCGAGGCTCGCCCCGATGCCGTTCATCAGCAGCAGCGGCGGGGCCGACCCGTCCCCCCGGCGCACCGACACCCGGAGGGTGCGGCCGGAGACGGTCATCGTGCGGACGACCTCACCGGTGCCCGCCCCGCCCGCCGTCGCGCGGGACGTCCGGCGCGACGGCGGGACGTGTTCCCCCGGCTCCTCACTTGTCGAAGACATACGTCCCCGGTGCGTCGGTGAGCGGCGGCAGCTCCTCGCTACCCAGCGACGTCGGGGCAGGGACCTCGTCGCCGGCCCGCTCGCCCAGCCACGCCATGAAGTCCGGCCACCAGGAGCCCTTCTCCTTCTGCGCCGAGGCCAGCCACTGCTCCGGGTCGGCCGGGGTCTCCGGGGCCACCTGGAAGGACGCCTTCGGGTTGCTGGGCGGGTTGACCAGCGAGGCGATGTGGCCGGCGGTGGACAGGACGAACCGGCTGCGCCCGCCGAGCAGCTGCGTCGTCCGGTAGCAGGACTGCCAGGGGCACAGGTGGTCGGCGATGCCGGCGGTGACGTAGGCGTCGACGTCGATGGCCGAGAGGTCCACCGGCGAGCCCAGCATGGTCGCCGCGCCCGGCTTCGTCAGCAGGTTGCCGATCGAGACGTCGATGAAGTCGCGGTGCAGGCCCGCGGCCATCCGGGTCGTGTCGGCGTTCCAGAAGAGGATGTCGAAGGCCGGCGGCGGCTTGCCCTGCAGGTAGTTGTTGACCCAGTAGTTCCAGATCAGGTCGTTGGGCCGCAGCCAGGCGAACACCTCGGCCAGCGTCGCGCCGTCCAGGTAACCCTTCTGCCGCGACTTCTCCGTCGCCTCGCGGACGGCCTCCTCGTCCATCAGCGCGCCGATCGTGCCGGCGTGCGACCAGTCGAGGACGGTGACGGCGTAGCTCGACGCGGCCACCCGGTCCTGCGCGCCGGTGGCCGCGAGGTGGGCGAGCACCATCGCCTGGATGATGCCGCCGGAGCAGAAGCCCTGCAGGGCCACCCGGTCGCTGCCGGTGATGCGCTCCGCGGCGTCCATCGCGTCGAGGACGGCCTGCCCGTAGGCGTCCAGGCCCCAGTCGGCGTGCCGCTCGTCGGGGTTGCGCCAGCTGATCATGAAGACCTGCTGGCCGGCGGACACGTAGTGCTCCACGATGCTGCGGCCCGGCGCGAGGTCGGTGACGTAGTACTTGTTGATCGTCGGCGGCACGACCACCAGCGGCACGCTGCGCACCCGCTCGGTGGTCGGCCGGTACTGGATCAGCTCGAACACCGGCGTCCGCAGGACCACCGCGCCCGGTGTGACGGCGAGGTCCTCTCCCACGGTGAAGGCGTCCGGCTCCACCATCGAGGGCACCCGCGGCGCGGACGCGAGGTCGCTGACCAGCCGGCGCACGCCGCTGACCGCGTTGCGGCCGCCGGTGTCGATGACCGCCTTCCACAGCAGCGGGTTCAGCAGCGAGTTGCTCGGCGCCAGGGCGTCGACGACGTTGGTCAGGGTGAAGCGGATGCGCTCGTCGTCCTGCCAGTCGAGGTCGGCCTCCTCGACCAGCGCGGCCGCGGTCTGGGCCGCGGCGATGTGCGCCTGCATGGCCCGCTTGAGCAGCGGGTTGCCCGCCCACGCGGGGTCGGCGAACCGCCGGTCCTTGGGGTTGGGCGCGATCTCCGAGCGGCCGGTGACGATGCCGCCCAGCTCGCGCGCCAGCTCCCCGGAGCGGCGGGCCACGACGTCGGGCTTGCGGGCCAGCGCGGCCCCCAGCCGGGCGACGGTCCGGGCCGGCGGGATCATCCGCCGCAGCGGGCCGCGGGCGCCGTCGACGAGCACCATGTCCAGGCCCATCACGGCATCCGACGCCTCCGGTGCCTCGGCCGGGCCGCTGTCGCCGACGGGGGCGGGACGCGGGCGCTGGGAGTCGGGAGACGGGCGGGGAGCAGTGGTGGTCATCCCGGACTCCTGGTGTCGCTGCAGGTCTGTGACCCGGCTGACTCAACCACAGGAGGGTTCCTGCGGCAGGGGCGGCTGCCCCAGAGGGGGCACTACCCGCTGAGGCCGACCGGGCACACCCGTGACCGGGCGCAGACCCTGCCGGTCACGGAGGAGGCCCCGCCGAGCGTCACGGAGACGGGCGGGCGATCCGTTCGCGCCGGTCGCGCACCGCCGTCACCACCGCGGGCCAGCCCAGGGCGAGACCGGCGCCCAGCAGGGCTCCGGCGACGGTGTCGGACAGCCAGTGCGCGCGCAGGTAGACCCGCGACAGCGCCATGACCGCGGAGAAGACCACCGCCCACACCTCCCAGCGCAGGCGGGCGCGGCCGGGTGGGGCCAGCACCAGCACCAGCCCGACCGCGGTCACCGCGCCGGCGATGGCGTGCCCGGAGGGGAAGGCGGCCGCCGACGTCTCGATCAGGGCCCCCGGGGGACGCGGGCGGTCGAAGGCCGCCTTGACCGGGCCGATCGCGGCCTCGCTGGTGACCACCGCCAGCCCGAACGCGAGCAGGCGGGCCCAGTGCCGGCGCCAGGCGAGCAGCAGCATCGCCGCGGCCCGCAGCGGCCAGTTCACCCAGACGCTCCCGAGCCACGAGAGCGCGACCGACACCCCGGTGGCGGGCTCGCTGCGGACCGCGCCGACCCACTCCCACACCGCGTCGTCCACCGCCTGCACCGCCGGGCGGGTGGCCGGCAGGGCCACCAGCACGCCCACGACGACGGCACCGGCCAGCAGCAGCGCGCTGGCCCGCAGGCCGCGGCGGGAGTCGACCAGCATCAACCGGGTCGCCCGAGCAGGAGCAGGACCAGGCCCCCCACGAGCAGGCCGAGTCCCACGCCGCCGACGACGTCCAGCGGCAGGTGCGCCGCGACGTGCACCCGCGCCAGGCAGACCGCCGCCGCGAGCACGACCCCGGCGATCCGCCCGCGGCGTCCCAGCCAGGGCCAGGCCACCGTCAGCACGGTGACCACGACGGCGGCGTGCCCGGAGAGGAAGCCGCGGCCCTGCGCCGCGTCCCCGCGCACGACGACGTCGTCCAGCAGCCCGTCGGGCCGGCCCCGCACCACCACGTCCTTGATCCCCTTCGCGGCGAGGTAGGTGCCGGTACCGGCCAGGAGGAGCCCCGCCGCGAGCCGCCAGCGGCGCAGCGCGGCGGCGACCAGCGCGCTCACGGGCACCACCAGGACGTTGCCCAGCTGCATGACCGGCCAGACGAGCACGAACGGCAGCACGTCGACGCCGTTGAGCGCCCGGAACACCGCCGCCTCGGCCTCGGGCACCGACGTCCGCTCGACCGGCAGCGCGGCGAGCACGAGGACGAGCACGCCGACCGCGACCAGGACGACGTCGCGGCCCCGCCGCACGGGCGCGCGCGGGCGGGTGGCTGCGGCCCTGCTCACGCCGTCTCCGGCACCAGCTCCGTGCGCGGTGCGGAGTTCGGCTCCCGCCGCCACGAGCGGTTGTGCCGCCAGAACAGGTACGTGGCCACGCCCAGCGGGATGGGCAGGACGTAGGTCAGCCCGCGGAACACCAGGACCGCGGCCGCGACCAGCGGCCGGTCCCCGCCGGCCGCCGCCAGGCCCGTGATGAGCGCCAGCTCGATGACGCCCAGCCCGCCCGGGGTGAAGGGGATGGCGGTGAGGAGCCGGGCGAAGGCGAAGACCGCCAGCGCCTCCACGACGCCGACCTGCTGCGCGGTCACGCCGACGGAGCGCAGCGCCAGCAGCAGGACGACGAACAGGGAGAGGTGGCTGACCAGGGTGGCCAGGGTCAGCCAGTGCCAGCGGGCGCGCAGCAGCAGCACCGTCCGGTCGCGGAACTTCGTCGTCGCCAGGTCCCAGCCCCGTACGGGGGGCCGGCCGAACGGCCGCAGCAGGGCGGAGGCCACCCGCGCGGCGCCGGTGCCGATCCGGGCCGCGCTCGCCCGGCTGCGCAGCAGCAGGCCGAGCAGGACCAGGGCCGCGACCAGCCCGGCGATCCCGGCCAGCCCGGCGAGCAGCCGGCCGGTGGTCGGCGCGGAGGTGAGGGCCAGCAGGGCGAGGGCGAGCACCGGGAGCCCGAGCTTGGCGAAGTTGTTCCAGAGCCCCGACAGCAGCAGCGAGACCGACGTCCGGGAGCGGGAGAAGCCCCACGAGGAGTTCATCCCGTAGGTCAGCCCGAGGGACAGGGCCGCCCCGCCGATGACGGTGTTGGACACCGCGGTGGTGGTCAGGGTCGAGACCGTGGCCTCCCGCAGCCGCAGCCCGGGCATGGTCGCGACCATCACGAACTGGTAGGTCGCGAGGTTCCACAGCGCGGCCAGCCCGAGCAGCGCCAGCGACGTCCAGGACATGGCCGCCACCGCCGACCACACGTCGGACAGGCTGGTGAACTGGGGCAGGAACCAGAAGAAGACGGCGGCCACCAGTGCCAGGGAGAGCAGCGGTGTCAGCACCCGGCGCCAGAGGGGGGTCGTCCTCGGGGGCCCGGCCGGTGGGGCCTGCGGTGCGACGGCGGTCATGATCCGCCTCCCTCGTCGTCGGGCGGGTCGAGGTGCAGCCGCCGGCCGCTCTCCTCGTGGACCTGCGCCGCCAGGTCCTCGCGGCTGACGACGCCCAGGCTGTGGGTGGCCAGGGCGAGCGGCTCGCCCCGGTTCTCCCCGGCGAGGGTGAAGACGACGGTGAGGCAGCCGCCGTCGAAGACGTAGTAGCGCCGGCCGTGGTACTGCGGGGCCACCTGGGTCACCCGCTCGAACCGGCGCAGCTCCTCCCGGTCGCTGGGGATCTCGGTGGCACCGCTGGTGTCACAGTCCTCGGTGAGCACCACCTCGATGGCGTGCGCGCCGTCGCGGTTGGAGTCCAGCCAGAACCGGGACGAGCCCGAGCGCGCGTCCAGGCCGGCGAAGGTCCAGCCGACCGGCACGCTCTCCACGCACGGCAGCCAGGTCGCCGTCGGCACCGACTGCGCCATGAGGACCACGCCGTTGGCCGCGGTGGCGTCGTCCCCGGTCGCGCACCCCGGCAGCTCGTGGCTGATGCTCGTGCCGTTCCCCCCGCAGCCGGCGAGCAGCAGGGCCGTGGCGAGCAGCGCGGCCGCCGGAGGCCGGCTGGCGGTCACAGCGGGGACCCGAGCAGGCTGATGGTGATCCCGAGGGCGACCAGCGCGGCCAGGACGGTGACGATGCTGAACCCGACCCGGCGCAACGTCCACCGCTGGATCCGGACGGGCGGGAGCCGGTAGGGCAGCAGCCGCAGGAAGTCGGCGTGCAGGTCGCGGCCCTGGGCGCGCAGCATCCGGCGCAACTGGGAGGGCATGGTCAGGCCGCGGGTGGCCGCGAAGGCCTCGGCGATCTCCTCGTCGGAGAAGTGCTGCCGGGCCCGGGCGTACACCCGCGCGGCGTCGGTGCGCAGGGCCAGGACCAGCATCATGTTGGCCAGGTCCACGGCCTGCCGCCACGGGCTCGGGCGCACCTCGCCGAACGCGGAGTCGATGAGGAACAGCGTGCCGTTGCGCACCAGCACGTTGGCGGGCTTGATGTCGCGGTGGGCCATGCCGATCTCCCACATCCGGCGCACCACGGACAGCCCCTGGTCGATGATCGCGTCGTCGACCTCGGCCTCGCCGATCTCCTTCGCGCCCTGGATGAACTCGGTCACCAGCAGGTACTCGCGCTCCGGCGTGATCTCCACGATCCCCAGCGGGTGCGGGACGGGCAGGCCGGCGTCGGAGAGCAGGCGCAGCACGTAGTCCTCGTACTGCACCAGCCGGCGCACGCTGTGGTACGGCTTCTCGTCCTCGAGCCGGCCGTAGAGCAGCGTGCGGCCGAGCTTGAACCAGCGGTCGGACCGGACGTGCGTGGCGGCGTAGAGCTTGCCGAACACGCAGCTCTCGTCCTCCTCCGCGGCGTCGTCGGCCTTGACGGTGATCCTCAGCGGGGTGGAGCCGCCCGAGCCCGCCAGGCCGAAGGGCGTCACCGCGGTGGCCACCAGGCCGAGCTGGTCCTGCAGGGCGCGGATGATCGCCTCCCCGCGGGCGCCCGAGACGTCGAGGTGGGCCGGGCTGCCGCGCCGGTAGACGACCGGGTAGACCTCGTTGGGCGTCAGCATGCGGAACGCCGCCAGCGGGGCCGCGACCCCGAGGACGACCCCGGCGAGGACGTCGGTCGGGTGGTCCTGGGCCAGGTAGAGCCGCGCGGCGGCGGTGACGAGCAGCAGCCCGCACACCACCCACTTCCCGACGTCGCGGCGGCGCCCGGCGGGGACCAGGGAGTACAGGCAGCTGACCAGGAGGGTGGTCAGGACGGTCATCGGCACCGAGGGCATGGAGAAGCCCGACCACGTGCCGAGCACCTCCACCTCGTAGGGGCGCGGCCGCTGCAGGGAGGCCGCCACGGCACCGGCGATCTCCGTGACCAGGAGGCCGACGCCGAGCCAGACGAACAGGTGCCGCCAGCGCCGGAAGACGGCCAGGACGACCAGGCTGACGACCCACAGCACGTGGATGGCGCGGGTCGTCGCGAGGGCGCCGGCCACCTCGGCGACGCGGGTCAGGCCGGGGGAGCGGAGGGTGCTGATCGCCTGCAGCACCCGGGTGTCGACCAGGTCGAAGAACGCCACGCTCCGGGTGACGACCACGACGACCCACGAGACCAGCACGGCGCCGCTGAGGCCCAGCCACCACTTGCCCGAGGCGTTGAGGTGCCGCGGGAGGGGCGGCGGCTCACCGGAGGGCCGGCGTCGGCGGTGGACGCGCTGGATCGGCGGGGGGTCCGGTCGACGGACCGCTCCCACCGCCGGGGCCTGCGTCGCCGGGGCCCGCGGCGGGGGTACCTGCGCCGCCGGGGCCCGTGTCGTGGCCGCCATGCCCGCCGATGCTGCTCCTGATGCGTCCCCGAGACCATCGACCTTGGTCCCGTCCCGGGGCTAGCGTGGCGGTCCCGCGGGTCCCCCGGGGGGCGCCGCCTCCCCCGAGAGGTCCGCGATGCGTCGCCGCGTGCTCACCGCCGTGCTGCTCCTCACCCTGGCCGTGTGCGGCTGCGGGAGCTCCCCCGCCGACCCCGCCCCGGTGGCGGAGGGGGTGGTGCGCGTCGCCTCCTACGACTTCCCCGAGAACCAGACGCTGGCGGAGGTGTACGCCGAGGCGCTCCGGAGGGCCGGGCTGGAGGTGTCGGTCCAGCACGGCATCGGCACCCGGGAGGTGGTCCTCCCGGCACTGGAGCAGGGCGTGGTCGACGTCGTCGTCGACTACCTCGGCACCGCCTCGGACTTCTTCGAGCCCGGCGCGGGGTCGGTGCACTCCGACCCGGCCCTGCTCCAGGAGAGCCTGGCGCGGACCCTCGCGCCGCGGGGGATGACCGTGACGGCGGCCGCGGCGGCCGAGGACCAGAACGGGTTCGTCGTCCTGACCGAGCTCGCCGAGCAGCACGGGATGACCACGCTCTCGCAGCTCGCCGCGGTGGCTCCCGGACTGGTCTTCGGCGGCCCGCCCGAGTGCGTCGAGCGGCGCTTCTGCCTGCCCGGGCTGCGCGAGGTCTACGGCGTGGAGTTCGCCGCCGTCCACACCATGCCCTCACGGGCGGCCACGGTCGAGGCGCTGCTCACCGGGGAGGTCGACGTCGGCATGCTGGAGACGACCGACGGTCACCTCATCGACGCCTCCCTGTTGCTGCTGCGGGACGACCGGTCGCTGCAGCCGCGCGAGAACGTGGTGCCCATCGTGCGGACGGCGGTGGCCGAGGAGGCCGGTGCGCGGCTGCGCAGCGCGCTGGACGGCGTCAGCGCGCAGCTGACGACGATCGACCTGATCAGGCTGAACCGGGCCGTGGCCATCGACGACCGCACGCCGCGGGAGGCCGCGGCGCAGTGGTGGGACGGCCGCTAGCGGCCCCCCTGCAGGGGCCCGCCGCGAGCGGGCGAGTGGTGGGGGGCAGGGGGGTCCTTCCTCAGGCGATGGCGCTGGTCCCGGTGATCGCCCGGCCGACGATGAGGCTGTTGACCTCCCGGGTGCCCTCGTAGGAGTAGATGGCCTCGGCGTCGGCCACGAACCGGCCCACGTGGTTCTCCAGCAGGATCCCGTTGCCGCCCATGAGCTCGCGCGCCCAGCCGACGGTCTCGCGCATGCGCATCGTCGAGTAGCCCTTGGCCATCGAGGCGTGCTCGTCGCGGAGCATCCCGCAGTCCTGCAGCTGGGAGGCCCGGGCGCACAGGGCCGCGGAGGCGGTGATGTTGCCCAGCATCCGGAACAGCAGGTCCTGCACGAGCTGGAACGAGGTGATCGGCCGGCCGAACTGGTCACGCTCCAGGGCGTAGCGCAGTGCGTGCTCGTAGGCGCCGCGCGAGCAGCCCACCGCCGACCAGGCCACGCTGACCCGGGTCGCCCGCAGCACGTTGGCCGTGTCGCGGAAGCTGTTGGCGTTCTGCAGCCGGTTCTCCTCGGGCACCCGGACGCCGTCGAGGGTGATCAGCGCGTTCTGCACCGCGCGCAGCGCGATCTTGTCCTCGAGGTCGACCGCGCTGAACCCGGGAGCGGGCTGCTCGACGACGAAGCCGAGCACCCGGTCGGTGTCGACGTCGCGCGCCCAGATGATCACCAGGTCGGCGAAGCTGCCGTTGCCGATCCACTTCTTCTGCCCGTCGAGCACCCACTCGTCACCGTCCCGGCGGGCGGTGGTCTCGATGCCGCGGGCGACGTCGGAGCCGTGGTCGGGCTCGGTGAGCCCGAACGCGCCGATCAGCTCCATCCGGGCCATCGCCGGCAGCCAGCGCTCCTTCTGCTCCTCGGAGGCGCACAGGTGCATCGTGCCCATGGCCAGGCCGCCGTGGACGCCCATGAAGGTGGCCACGGACGGGTCGCCCCTGCCCAGCTCCATCGACACCATGCCGTCGAACAGCGACGAGCGGCCGGGGCAGCCGTACCCGGAGTACTGGGCGCCGGCGATGCCGAGCTCGGCGATCCCCGGGATCAGCTGACGCGGGAACTGGGCCCGCGTCCAGTACTCGTTGATGATCGGCTCCACCTGCTCGTCCATGAACGCCCGGACGCGCATGAGCGTCTCGCGGTCCTGCTCGTCGAGCAGGGCCTCCAGGTCGTAGAAGTCCGACGTGACGGTGCTCCGGTCACCCATGGCGCTGCCTCCTCCAGGGGGACCACGGCGTCCCCTGCGCCCGACCTACCCCGCTCCCCGCGGGGCAACCGGCCGGCGTGGCATGGCCGCGGACGGATCCGGGCAGGAACACCCCCGATCCATCCGAACCACCCCGGAGGAGGGCCCCGTGCCCCGATCGATCGCCGACCAGACCGACGAGGAACTGGGCGGCCCCGGCAGCGTCCTGGTCCGCCAGCGCGACGACCACGTCCGGCTCGACCGGCTCCTGCAGGAGCTCGACGGCACCACCGGCCGCGCGCAGGAGGACGTCCTCACCCGCATCGACCGGCTGGTGTTCAGCCACGCCTTCGCCGAGGAGACGGTCCTGTGGCCGGTGATCCGACGGGTGCTGCCCGACGGTGACGAGCTGACCCGGCGGGTGGAGACCGAGCACCAGGAGGTCAACGAGCTCGTCGCCGCCCTGGAGGAGGGCGGACCCGACCACCCACAGGGGCAGGCCCGGCTGGCGCGGCTGGTCGAGGTGCTGCAGGAGGACGTCCGCGACGAGGAGGACGTCCTGTTCCCGCGGCTCCAGGAGCGGCTGGACGCCGCCGAGCTGCGCCGCCTGGGCCGGCAGTGGCAGCTGGTCCGGCGGATCTCGCCCACCCGCCCCCACCCGACGGTGTCCCGCCGCCCGCCCGGCAACGCCCTGTCCGGTCTGCCGCTGTCGCTGCTCGACCGCAGCCGCGACCTCGTCGACGCCGTCGTCCGCCGGGTCCCGGCCCCGCTCGCGCCGGCCGGGACGGCGGTCAGCCGGGGGCTGGCCGCCGTCGCTGCCGTCGTCGAGCGCACCCCGCCGGCCCGCCGCGGCGACGGCCCGCCCACCAGCCGCTGAGCACACGGCAGCGGCCCCCTCCCGAGCCGGGAGGGGGCCGCCGTCGTGTGGTCCTGTGCCGGGCCCCTGCAGGAGGTCCTGCTAGTTCGTGTTGCGGTCCTTCGGCTCGGCGCGGGCGTCGAGCTGGATCTCCTTCTCGGCCGCCGGGACGCCCTCCTTCATCTCCTTCGTCCGCTCCATCTCGGCGTCGAACTCGATGCCGAACAGCAGCGCCAGGTTGATCAGCCAGAACCAGATCAGGAAGACGACGACGCCGGCCAGCGCGCCGTAGGTCTTGTTGTAGCTGCCGAAGTTGCCGACGTAGAAAGCGAACGCTGCGGAGGCGACGACGGCCACGAGGATCGCGACGGCCGCACCCGGGCTCACCCACTTGAAGCCGCGCAGCTTGACGTTCGGGGTCGAGTAGTAGAGAACGGCGATCATCAGCGCGAGGATCACGAGGATGACCGGCCACTTGGCCACGTTCCACACGGTCAGGACGGTGTCGTCCAGACCGATGGCCGAGCCGACGGCCTCGACGATCGGGCCGCTGAGCACCAGCATCAGGACGATCACGGCGGCGAACAGGATGCCGATCAGGGTGACCAGCAGCTGGAGCGGCTTGAGCTTCCAGATCTTGCGACCCTCGGGCGTCTCGTAGACGACGTTGGCCGCGCGGGTGAAGGCGCCGACGTAGCCCGAGGCCGACCAGACGGCACCGGCCAGACCGATGACCAGGCCGATCCCGGCGGTGCTGGTGTTGCCGGCGATCTGCTCGATGACCGGCTGCAGGGTGTTGGCCGCCTGCCCGGGCACCACGGTCGTCAGCGCGTCGGTCAGCTCCTGCGGGGTGGTCAGCAGGCCGACGATGGACACCAGCGCGATGAGCGCCGGGAAGAGCGCCAGGACGCCGTAGTAGGTCAGCGACGCCGCCCAGTCGGTGAGGTTGTCCTCGCTGAACTCCTTGAGCGTCCGCTTGACCGTGCCCATGGCCGTGGGCGTGCGGTCGTGGCCCTGTGGGGCGTTGTCGAAGCGGGTGGAGTTGACCTTGTCGTCGTTCGGCGCCGGGTCGCCGGCGGTGTTGCCGGAGGACTCAGCTGGCGGTTTGCCGCTGGCGGCGCGGGAGCCGGTGGGGCGGGCCATCGAGGTCCTCCGGGGCTGGGTGGTCAGGTGGATCGGCGTGATCAGTTCCCCGGACGGTCCCGTTCCATGCGCCGCGCGATCACCGGGCGCGTCGGGGAGGGGTCAGCGGATGCCCGACACCGGCGACCACTCACCGGCGCACGCCGTCGCGCGCTCGACGTCGGCCGGCCCGTCGGCGTCGCCCGGGCCGCGCCGCCGGGCCTGCACCATCCCGGCGACGCTGACCAGCGCGACCGCGGCGGCCGCCCCGGCGCCGAGCAGCGCCACCCCGGTGAACGCCGACGCCCGCGGGAGGCCGGTGGCCGGGTCGAGCCCGGCGCCGAGCAGCGCGACGGTGAGCGTGCTGCCCGCCGCCTGGCCGACCGCGCGGGCGATGGAGTTGACCGCGTTGGCCACACCGGTCTCGCTGCGCCGCACCGCCTGGACGACCAGGGTCGGCAGTGCCGCGTAGACCACGGTCACCCAGACCTGGGAGAGCAGGCCGGCCGTCACCACCTGCCAGGGCGCCGAGCGCGCCACGGCCAGCAGGACGAAGCCGGCGAGGCCCGCCGCCGACCCGGCGAGCAGGGTGGGCAGCGCGCCCAGCCGGTCGACCACCGTGCCGGCCACGGGCGCGAGCAGGATGCCGACCACGCCGCCGGGCAGGAGGTAGACGACCGCCGCCTCGAGCACCGAGGCGCCGAAGCCGTAGCCGGCGGCCGCGGGCGGCGTCTGCACGTACTGCATGACGACGAGGAAGGAGACGAACAGCCCGACGCCGGTCATCAGGCCGGCCAGGTTGGGTACGAGCATCCGCGGGTCGGTCAGCAGGGCCGGGCGGACCAGGGGCTCGGCCCGGCGACGCTGCAGCAGCACCCACCCGGCGAGGACGACGAGCGCGCCCGCCGCGCAGCCCAGCGTCAGCGGCGAGGTCCAGCCCCACGTGTTGCCCTGCGAGACGGGCAGGAGCAGCAGCACCAGCCCCACGCCGAGCACGACCGCGCCGGCCCAGTCGACGCGGCCGGCGGCCGTCGCGGGGCGGCGGGGGAGCAGGACGGCGGCCAGGACGAGGGACAGCAACGTCACGCCGAGGCCGATCAAGAAGGGCCGGCGGTAGTCGCCGCCGTCGCCGGTGAGCAGGCCCGCCGCGACCAGGCCCACCACCCCGCCGACGCCGAGGGTGCTGCTCACGACGGACATCGCCACGCTCAGCCGCTCCGGCGGGAGCTCACGGCGCAGCACGCTGATCGACAGGGGGAACAGACCGTACGAGGAGCCCTGCAGCACACGGGCCACCAGCAGCAGCGGCAGCGAACGGGTGACGATCGCCAGCAGGGTGCCCAGCGCGACGGCGACCAGGATGCCGAGGATCACCGGCCGCTCGCCCCGGGTGTCGCCGAGCCGGCCGAGCACGGGGGTGAGGACGGCGGCGGCCAGGAGGTTGGCGGTCAGCACCCACCCGGCGGCCGCGGGGGAGACGCCGAGCTGCTCGCCGATCGGGCCGAGGACCGGGACCACCAGGCTCTGCAGCAGCGACAGCGTCGTGACGCCGAGGGAGAGGGCCAGGACCAGCAGCGCCGGGCGCGCCGGGGTGGGGGGCGACACGACGCCGGTTCGGGCGGTTCCGGGACCGGCGGGCACGGTCCGATGACACCATGCGCCGGCGGGAGGGGCCGCAGCAGGTCGGACCCACCCCCACGGGGGGAGAACGGTGACCGCCTGTCAGGTGAACGACACGACACGACGATTGAGACGGCGTCGAACGGGGGACACAGTCATCGATGACGTGCTGCCGGGTCGTGCACCAGGCAGCAGCGAGACGAGAGCGGGGAGACGTTCCTGATGGTGTTGTGGCCGGCTGTCGCCCTGGTCGGGTTCTTCGTCCTGACCGGACTGGTGATCGCGATGGGCACCTCGACGACCGCGCGGTACGAGCGGGAGCGGGCTGCGGCCTCCTCGGTTCCCGCCCGCTCGGCCGCCGAGCCCGTGGGGGCGCGGGCCGCCTGACGTGAGGACCCCGTCCTCCCACCCCTGGCTGACGCTCGGGGCCGGACCCCGCACGGGGGCCGTTCCGCAGTGACCGATCGCGCCCCGCCGCTCCTGTCGCAGGAGCCGCGGGGCGCGCGTGCGTCCGGCCCCCTCCAGGGCACCACCCCCGAGCCTGCGAGGGGTGGGGAGGAGGGGCCCTCCTCAGAGCCAGGCGTCGGGGGTGTCGAGCACCGTCCGATCGAGGGACTCGAGCAGGTCCAGCCAGGTGTGCACCTTCGGCAGCTCCCACCGCTGGAAGTACCGTGCCGCGGCCCGCTTGCCCTCGTGGAAGTCGCTGGTCTCGTCGCGGGTGGCCAGCGCCTGCTCCAGCCACAGCCAGGCGACGACGGTGTGCCCGGCCGCCTCCAGGTAGGAGCTGGCGTTGGCCAGGGCCACCGCCGGGTCACCGGTGCCCCACAGCGTGGCGGTGACCTGCACGAGCCGGCCGACGGCGGCGTCGACGTCGGCGGCGAGGTCGGCGAACGGCGTCCCGGACGCCCGCGCCGTCGTCGCGCCGATCGTCGCGGCCAGCAGCGCCAGTCCCGCACCGCCGTGCACCGTCACCTTGCGGCCGAGCAGGTCGAGGGCCTGGATGCCGTTGGTGCCCTCGTGGATCGGGTTGAGCCGGTTGTCCCGGTAGAACTGCTCGACCGGGTAGTCGCGGGTGTAGCCCGCACCGCCGTGGACCTGGATGGCCAGGTCGTCGGCCACCGGGCCCCACTGCGAGGGCCACGCCTTGGCGATCGGGGTCAGGGTGTCGAGCAGCAGGTGCGCCCGCTCGCGCTCCTCCGCGCTCTCGGCCGTCCGCTCCTCGTCGACCAGGCGGGCGCAGTACAGCCCCAGGGCCAGGCCGCCCTGCGCGTAGCTCTTGGCCGCCAGCAGCATGCGGCGCACGTCGGCGTGGTCGACCAGCCGCACCTGCGGCGAGGACGGGTCCTTGCTGCTGGCCGACCGGCCCTGCGTGCGGGTGCGGGCGTACTCGAGCGCGTGCAGGTACCCGGTGTAACCGAGGACGGTCGCGCCCATCCCGACGCCGATCCGGGCTTCGTTCATCATGTGGAACATGTAGGGCAGGCCGCGGTGCGGCTCCCCGACCAGGTACCCGACCGCGCCGGCCCGGCCCCCGGGGGTGTGCACCCCCTCGCCGAAGTTGAGCAGCGTGTTCGTCGTCCCGCGGTAGCCCATCTTGTGGTTGAGCCCGGCCAGGACGACGTCGTTGCGCTCACCGACCGACCCGTCCTCGGTGACGAGGAACTTGGGGACGACGAACAGCGAGATGCCCTTCACCCCGGGCGGTCCGCCGGGGATCTTGGCCAGCACCAGGTGCACGATGTTCTCGGTCAGCTCGTGGTCGCCGGCCGAGATCCACATCTTGTTGCCGGTGAGCCGGTAGGTGCCGTCGTCCTGCGGCTCGGCCCGGGTGGTGATGTCGGCCAGCGAGGACCCGGCCTGCGGCTCGGACAGCGCCATGGTGCCGAACCAGCGGCCCTCGAGCATCGGGCGGACGTAGGTGTCCTTCTGCTCCTGCGAGCCGTGCGCCAGCAGCAGCCGGGCGTTGCCCATCGTCAGGAACGGGTAGCTCGACGTCCCCACGTTGGCCGCCTTGAACCAGGCGAAGGCCGCCTGGCCGACGGTCTGCGGCAGCTGCATGCCGCCGTACTCCTCGTCGAAGGTGCCGGACATGATCCCGGACTCGCGGAACACCGCCAGCGCCTGCGCCACCTCGGGGATCATCTCGACCCGGCCGTCGACGAACCGCGGCTCGTTCTCGTCGGCCGTGCGGTTGTGCGGCGCGAAGTGCTCGGTGGCGATCTGCTGGGCGAGGTCCATGACCGCGTCGAAGGTCTCGCGGGAGTGCTCGGCGTAGCGGGCCCGCTTGGTCAGCGTCTCGACCTCCAGCCACTCGTGGAGCAGGAAGTCCAGGTCGCGCCGGGACAGGATGAGCGAGGGGGACACGACAGGCCTCCACGGACGACGGTGGCGAGGAGTGCGGGCGCGGCGCCCGACCGGACCACGATAGGCCGGGGGACGGCGCCGTCCGGTTGGGGAGCAGCGCGCGCCGGGTAGCCGTCCCCCGAGGGCGCCGGAGGGTGCCCGAGGGAGGATCCCCATGGACCTGAACCAGGTGCTCGGCCGGGCGACCGGGCTGGCCTCCGGTGCCGGCGGGGCGCTGCTGCACCGGTTGCAGCACGTCCGCCTGCCCGGGGCCGGCCAGGCGTCGGCGACCGACGACCCCGAGCGCGCCGCCCGCCGCTGGCGGGCGGTGACCGTGCTGCGCGACCCGGCCGACGTCGACCCCGCGGCCGGCCTGCCCGCACCGCTGGCCGCGCTCGGTGACCGCGTCGAGGTGCGGGTCACCCCGGCGCCCGGGAACCGCGGCACCGAGCTGGCCGCCCGCTACCGCGGCACGCCCACCGAGGACGAGGTGGGCGACCTGCGTGCGGCGCTGCGCGAGGCCAAGGCGTTGCTCGAGGTCGGCCAGGTGCTGCGGATGGAGCCGCAGCCGCACGGGAGGCGCGCGGCCACCCCGCAGGGTGCCGCGCTCGAGGGTGCCGCGCAGGCGGCGCCGAAGGAGGGCGTGCTGTGAGGGCCGCGACCTGGACCGGCGTCAACGAGGTGTCGGTCGAGACCGTCCCCGACCCGCAGATCCTCAACGACCACGACGTCATCCTGCGGGTGCGGCGGACGACGACGTGCGGCTCGGACCTGCACCTGCTCGGCGGCTACATCCCGGCGATGCGGGTCGGCGACGTGCTCGGCCACGAGTTCATGGGCGAGGTCGTGGAGGTCGGCTCCGCCGTCCGCGAGCGCCGCGTCGGCGACCGCGTCGTCGTCAACTCCTTCATCGCCTGCGGGCACTGCTGGTACTGCCGGCAGGAGCTCTACTCGCTGTGCGACAACGGCAACCCGAACCCGGGGATCACCGAGGGCCTGTGGGGGCAGAGCCCCGGCGGCTGCTTCGGCTACTCGCACGCGATGGGCGGGTTCGCCGGCAGCCACGCGGAGTACATCCGGGTGCCCTACGCCGACGTCGGCAGCTTCGTCATCCCCGAGGAGGTCAGCGACGAGCGGGCGCTGTTCGCCTCCGACGCCGTCTCCACCGGCTGGATGGGCGCGGACCTGGCCGGCACGAAGCCGGGGGACACCGTGGCCGTGTGGGGCGCCGGCGGGGTCGGGCAGATGGCCGCCCGGGCGGCGATGCTGCTCGGTGCCGAGCAGGTGTACGTGATCGACCGGCTGCCCGAGCGGCTGGCGCAGGTGCAGCAGCACGTCGGCGCGGAGGTCGTCGACTACTCGACCACCGACGTGATGGCCGAGCTGCGCGAGCGCACCGGCGGCCGCGGGCCCGACGTCTGCATCGAGGCGGTCGGCATGGAGGCGCACAGCACCGGCGTCCAGGGCGTGTACGACCAGGTCAAGCAGCAGCTGCGGCTGCAGACCGACCGGCCCGGCGCCGTCCGCGAGGCGATCATGGCGTGCCGCAAGGGCGGCAGCGTCTTCGTCCTCGGGGTGTTCGCCGGCCCGGTGGACAAGTTCCCGCTCGGCGCGGCGATGAACAAGGGGCTCACCCTCCGCGGCGCCCAGGTGCACGGACAGCGCTACACCCCGCGGATCCTCGAGCACATGGCCCGCGGCGAGCTGGTCACCGAGCACCTGGCCACGCACGTCATGCCGCTGGAGGAGGCGCCGCGCGGCTACCGGATGTTCAAGGACAAGGAGGACGGCTGCGTGCGCGCCGTCTTCCTGCCCTGACCGCGTGCACGCCCGCGGAGGTGCACCGTGCACCTCCGCGGGCGTGCACGACCACCGCCTCGCGGCGCGGTCGCCCGACCGGTCAGTCCGGTCGTCGACCGGCGCCGTCCGCCAGGTGGTCGGCCGGGATGGAGGCCAGCCCGCTCGGCTGGTGACCGTGCGCCTCGTGCCGGCCGGCGTGCCGTCGGTGGGGCCGGCCGTCGCCGCCCGCGACGGACGCCGTCCCGTTCCCGGGAGCATCGTGGCCGGTGGCCGTGTCCCCGGGGCGCCCGGCCGGCGGTGGGGTGGACGTCGGGGCCGCGGCACCCACCGCCTGGGTGGCCTGCTCACTGGCGTCCCCGGCGTCGGGGTCCCCGGCGGTCTGGCTGGCC